>JAYVFX010000284.1:0-3932 GCA_043772795.1 Deltaproteobacteria bacterium | reverse complement strand
GTTCACCAGGAAAATAGGTGTCAAACAGGGCTAACAGAGCGACCTTCTGACCTTGTGCCTGGAGCTGCTGCGCCATTTCGTAGGCTACGATGCCCCCTGACGATCCCCCTCCCAGAAAATACGGACCCTCAGGCTGAAGAGTGCGTATCTCTTTGATGTAAAGAGCCGCCATGTCCTCAAGCCGGGTATGAGGAGGCTGTTTTCCATCCAGACCCTGGGCTTGGAGCCCATAAAAGGGTTGCTCCGGGCCCAAATGATGCGCCAAATGACGATAGTGGAGGACATTACCACTGACGGCATGTATGAAGAAGAAGGGGGGGTTGGAACCGTTGGATTGAATCGGTACCAGCGGAGACCACAGCGTTGACGATCCTTCCTGCCGGAGCATATCGGCGAGTTGCTCGACCGTCAATGCCTGGAACAGGGTCGACAGGGGAAGACTTGTGCCGGTTGCCTTTTCGATTTCCTCGAACAAGTGCACGGCGAGCAGAGAGTAGCCTCCCACATCAAAGAAGTTGTCCTTGATCCCGATCGGCTTGATAGCCAGGACTTTTTCCCATATCTGTATCAGTTGGCGTTCCAATGTATCTCGGGGAGCCACGAAGGCTCGTTCCGACTTGGGAGGAGCGGGGTCGGCAAGCGTCAGCCCAAGCGTCTCAGCCAAACCCAGCCGTTGCAGTTTGCCGGTAGGGCCTTTCGGTATGTCCTTCAGAATGATGACCTGACGGGGTACCTTGAAGTCAGCCAGTCGTGTCCCCGCAAACTCCTGAATGTCCCTTGCCGTCGCGGCCGTATTCTCCCGCAGCACAACGGCCGCTGCCACCTCCTCACCCAGTAAGACATGTGGCGCCGCAAAGGTCACGGCCTGGGCAATAGCGGGATGTTCCATGAGCACTTCATCCACTTCACGAGGGGAAATCTTTTCGCCCCCACGATTGATGAGCTCTTTGAGGCGGCCGGTGATGAAAAGGAAACCATCGGCATCCAATAACCCTTGGTCACCCGTCCTGAACCACCCATTGGTGAAGGCACTCTGGTTGGCCGTCGGATTGTTTTCGTAGCCCTGGGTAACATTCGCACCACGGATGACAATCTCGCCCGTTTGCCCCGGTGGCAGCAAGTGGCCGCTTTCGTCCATAATTGCAATCTCCAGACCCGCCGCCAGGCCCACTGCACCAGCTTTACGCTGCCGGGGCGGCAGTGGATTACTGGCCATCTGATGGGAGGCCTCTGTCATCCCGTAGGCTTCGATCACCGGTGCCTGGAACACTCGTTCTAACTCGGCCATCACTCGCGGCGGCAAGGCGGCGGAAGAGGAACGGATGAAGCGGAGCGGACAGCGCGCAATGATATGACGGTTGCGCTCCGCCCGCGTCAAGATGGCTTGATGCATGGTCGGCACCGCGGTGTACCAAGTCGGGTGCAATGCGTCCAGCCACTCGAAGAATCTGGTCACATCAAAGCCTGGGGTGCACACGACACCGGCACCAGCCGCTAGCGACGCTAGCGTCGCGCCTATGAGGCCGTGGATATGAAAGAGGGGCATGATGTTCAGGCATCGATCCTCCGCCGTCAGTTCAAGGGCCACTCGAATGTTGTGAGCGGATGTGCAAATGTTCGCGTGGGTGAGAGGAACAATTTTCGGCCGTGCCGTTGTCCCTGAAGTATGGAGCACCAAAGCCACATCCTCTGGCTGAGCGAAACCGGGGCGGAGCGTATGGCCGTTCGCGCCGGCCAGGCATGAGCGTGCATCGCCTTTCAGGGTGAAGAGGCCCGCCTCCGCTCCTGATCCGGGCGTACATTCCAGGATAGGGATGCCACGCTGTTGGGCCACGGCTCGAGCGGGTGAATCGATCCCCGACTGGATAAGCAGTGCCTTGGCGTGCAGATCTTCGAGATAGAAGTCAAATTCGCTGGCCCGATAGGCCGGATTGAGGGGAGCGCTGGTTGCCCCTGCGGCTACTGCGAGAAAGGCCACGGCCATTTCCGGGCCGTTGGGAAGCACAAGAGCGACGCGGTCATTGCGGCCCAAGCCCATGGTGTTCAGCGTCTTTACCACATGGTCTATGTGGAGACGCAGACGGCCAAAGGTGAGGGGAGTGCGCCCAGGGGCGGCAATGGCAATGGCATCAGGAGTTCGTTCGGCGTGAGTCGCAAGCACATCGTGGATGCTCAGACCCTGGCCAGAGGAGCTTGCTTGGTCAACGGGATAAACGTAAGACATGTTTAGCAGCCTGTGGTGGAAGTCTGAGTCGTGAGGGATCGACCTAATCGATCATTCGTACTACACTGCCGCCTCTGAGGGACTCACTTCTCCGCAAATTGATACATGTTCCCGTAGTCTATTGTCACTTCCACGGTACTCTGCGGAGGCGTGTCAACACACAGGCGAAGATTGTCATTTCAGTCTTGGTATGCCAGATCGGCAGGAACGCGAGTCGATCAATCCACTCGCCCGTTTCCGTGGCCGTCCCGATCAGAATCAGATCGTCCACGACCAGCCGAGGCGCAAGGTGTTGAGGAACCACGAAGAGTCCCAGACTGCGCTACGCCCGCACGAACTCCAGGAAGTGTCGAGACATCGTCGTCTGGTCGTGCGTCACGAGTATGCGGCCCTCGCGTGCGGCACGCGCCAGGGCTTCTGGGTCAGCGAGGCCGGCCAACCTGCTGCCGTCGCGATTCTGAAGTTGATGGCAGGCGCGCGCCTCAGCACAGCCGAAACGATGATCTGATCAGATCCGCGTCGGCCTGAAAGCGGACTGCCATTCAGCGCGTTAGCGGAGTCTGCCATTTTGGCGTCAGCCAATTTCTGGTAGAACATCGGGTCCGCATCCCGGGCTGCCTGTCGCGCGACGCGGAAGTCTTGCCGGCGAGTCTCAAGGTACCGGTCGACGTCGTCCCGATGAGCCAAGTAGTAGGCAATGGCGCCGTACACCTGCTCCAGGCTCAAGAGCGGAAACGCCTGACCGATGGCCTCCGCAGACTGGCCGTCGAGGAACGCGTACACGACGAAGTCCAGGGACACATGCGTCCCAGCAATCACGTACGCGCCACGCCGCTCCATGTAGGCGTCGGTCATCTCCCTTCCTCCATCTTGAGGCTTGGAGCGGATCAGATCAAGTGTTCAGCTGGCTGAGGTCTTTCAGGCTCGTGTGCCGGATCGGCCGGACGCGCCTCAAGACCGCCGGCAAGAACTCTTCCTATTCCCGGGCGACGTGCGTGCGGCGATTGCGGCTTGGACCCCCCAGTCGCCGCTCCACGTGCCCTTCAAGGGATGGCCGAACTGCGCCGATGCCGGAAGCTCTGTTGTCGCCAGCGTCACGATGAGTCTGGATGCTCGGTGGAAGCCTCGCATCGATCCTCCTACGTGTCAGTTCGGTTTCGATTCGCGAACGAGATCGGACGTGGCGCCGACCGCGTTTTCGACGGGAACGTTCGGATCGATCCGGTGCTCGTAATACAGCTCGATCACCTCGGTGAATGTGACGCCCACGTCGAGCGCCCGGTGAATCGTAGGGATCGACTCCTCGTCGGGCGTGCCGTAGCTCTGCGACTTGCCCAGGCAGCCCAGACCGATCGCCGACACCGTGAGCCCGCTCGTGCCGGTTCCCGGCGTTCCATGTTCGAGTCAATCTCCCCAGATTTCCCGCGCGACGTCGACGATGAGGCGAAGCTTGGCCCACTGCTGTTCTTCGGTGAGCTCGTTCCCCTCGACGGTGCTCGAGAACCCGCACTGCGGACTCAGGCTCGCGTTTTCAAGAGGCATGTAGCGCGCGGCCTCTTTTACACGATCGATCAGCGTCTGCCGCGACTCCAGATCACCAATCTTGGTGGTCACGAGGCCGAGGACAACGGT
This sequence comes from Deltaproteobacteria bacterium, assembly GCA_043772795.1. Lineage (GTDB taxonomy): Bacteria > Desulfobacterota > Binatia > Bin18 > Bin18 > VGTJ01. The sequence goes on along the minus strand of JAYVFX010000284.1, from coordinate 76 downwards.
CTTCTCCTTCGGCACGAAGCGCAAGGGCCGGAAGTCGCCCGCGCGTTCGTCGTCGTACTCGAGGAAGTACGCGTCC
>JAYVFX010000283.1:0-4741 GCA_043772795.1 Deltaproteobacteria bacterium | reverse complement strand
AGAGCCGCCACGATGTGGCAACGGACAAGTAGAGGTCGGCGAGCAGTGTGACGATGGTAATACGGTGAGTGGTGATGGCTGTCGTCCCAACTGTACGATTGAGCGATGTGGGGACGGGATCAAAGATCTGCTGGAGCAGTGTGACGACGGCAATACGGTGAGCGGCGACGGCTGCCGGGCTAACTGCACGCGTGAGATATGTGGGGATACGATCACCGATTCGCCACGAGAGCAGTGCGATGATGGGAACACGGTGAGCGGCGATGGCTGCCGGGCTAACTGCACGCGTGAGATATGTGGGGACACCATCACAGATTCGCCGTGGGAGGAATGCGACGATGGCAATACGGTGGACGGTGATGGCTGCCGTGCCAACTGTAAGATCCCACGGTGTGGGGACGGGATCACCGATGCGAACGAGCAATGTGACGATGGTAATACGGTCAGTGGGGATGGCTGCTCGGCCCAGTGCCGAGCCTGCGAGCAAGGGCCCGTAAAGCTTCTCAGCACGAGTTGCACCATCCTTGAATCTCACCAAAATTATGCTGTGGCTCAGCTTAGTGCTACTGGCGAATCCTGCGGCCCGGTTTCATCAATAACCTCTGTTTCGTTTTCTTTTACTCTTGAGCCTCCATTTATTACGTCGTGTAGTAGTTGGGCACCCTTTAATCCGGTTCCGGACCAGCAGGCTTGCCGACGAGGGGCCAACGATCCGTACCGTACCACCTGGACGAGTAGCGCGAAGGTGGTTGTTTTTGACCACCGGGGGCCTTGGATAACTAGTGCCGTACAGTATCCGAATAGTAGTCCATTCTATGCTTTCGATCTAGATAATTGCCCCGATGTGGTTACTACTCCACAGCCATAACGTAGAGAGGCAAGCGCTGATTCGTCAGAAGGCTACCAACTTGGCTCTTGGGGTCCCGAGGTGATGTGGGAACGGGATCAAAGATCTACTGGAGCAGTGTGACGATGGCAACACGGTGAGTGGCGACGGCTGCCGGGCCAACTGCACGATCGAGCAATGTGGAGACAGAATCAACGATCAACCGCAGGAGGAATGCGACGACGGCAATACAGAGAGTAATGACGGTTGCTCGAACCAGTGCATAATTGAATGCAAGAATGGGCGCCTAAGCGTAAGGGTTATCAAGGCAAGTTGTACTCCTACAGTTTTAGATGGTGGCGGTGTTATGACGACCTTTACAGTTGAGGGCGAATCCTGTGGCCCTGTTTCATCGGGAACCTATGGCGGTTCGGTTCCGGGGGTTCCTAAAAATGAAACTACCTGTGGTGGCTGGTCACAGGTCACTTTGGGAGAAGGCTTGCAGGTTTGCGAACGCAAAGCCAACAACCCGATACATACCACCTGGACGAGTACTGGGAGCTTGCTTGCTTTTACAGCCGCGACTTCAGCCGCTGGTGAGTTATTTTCTCTTGGAACCGATGCTAATGGTCAGCCTGCTACTGGGTTTATAACTGAGCATGTGGTTGGTTGTCCGTACCCGTAAGGTAGCCTACGGAGTAGGCCACATATCACGCGCCGGGTGCCGAGTGCCACGGGTGACTTGTTCACCCGTGCCTAGCGTGACTCACGGGCAGGCAAGCTGACCGTGAGTCACTTGATGTGACCTGTCGAACTCCGCTGCGGGGCGAAACCCACGGCTACCGTCATGACATCGCGAGGCGATGGCAAACAGGCTTCGCCGGGTGCCACTGGCGGCTTTGTCCGCCAGTGTTTGAAGGGACTCACGGGCAGGCAAGCTGCCCGTGGCACACTTGTCAAAGACAAGCTTTCAAAGTGGAGTAGGGCGCGTAGTACGCGCCATTTGCCCGTGAAAGACCAGTGACGAATTCATGCCGCGCGTCGAAGTTTGATCTCTGGTTCCAGCCCAACGGCTTCGACGAGCCGTAAGACCCGATCAATCGTAATTTTTTGTAGGCTCCCGGAGAGAATACCAGTCACCGCACTCCGTGGTAATCCGGTCCGCTCAGCAAGTTCTGCATGGGTCAACTGTTGTCGTGTGACTTCGCGCAGCACTGCGGCAATCAATTGCGCTTTTATCACGGCTTCCATTCCTCGGCTCTTAGAAAGCCCTAATTGCTGCGCGAGATGTGTTGCAGATGATACTCTCTTCATAGCTTTAGCTCCTTGAGTCTTTTTCGCGCCAAATCGAGATTGCTCTTTGGCGTTGCTTGCGTCTTTTTTTGGAAGGCATGAAGGACATACACAGCTCCGGCTCCAGGAAGAACATAAAAGACACGATGCACACCAGAGCGATCTTTGAGCCGTAGTTCGTGTACCCCATTGCCGATTATCGGCAATGGGCGGGAAAGAGGCATGGCGAGCGTCTGTCCAGCCTCCAATCTCGCCAATGCGTCAGCCAAGTCACCTCGTATCTCCTCAGGAAATCGTTGAAGCTCGCGCTGGCATGCAGGGAGAATAATAACCACGACGGAAGTGTCTCATTTGTAAGACTTTTCGTCTATAGCGTCGGATCCGCCGGGTGCCACGGGTGACTTGTTCACCCATGCTCAACGGGACTCACAGGCAGACAAACTGCCAGTGACACACTTGATATGATAGTAATGTAGCCTGGATGGAGTGGAGCGGAATCGAGGGAACAGATTAATGTTCTTCGATTTTATAGCGATGTCGACCACCGAGCTTTGCGACAACTCCGCTGGGCCGACCTTTTATTCATTAAGTCGTCGGAGCATTTTCTTATTGAATCATCGATTCATCGGGCCATCGGGGCATTTGCTCATTGAGTCATTGATTCATCGGGCGATTGAGAGATTGAAAACAAAACTACAATCACTCATTGACTCGATCACTCAATGGCCCAATAGTTTGATGGCGCAATCACCCAATGTCTCACTTCTTGTAACTAATCCGATAAATCGTATTCGCGGTATCATCGGACACCAGCAACGCACCGTCGGGCATGACCAGAACATCCGCTGGACGGCCTCCTGCGCGCCCATTTTGCAACCAGCCTTCGGCAAAGGTTTCATATTTGACTGCACGGGTGCCGCTGTCGTCGAGACGAACCAGCGAGACGCGATAACCGATAGGACTGGAGCGATTCCAGGAGCCGTGCTCGGCAATGAAGATCTGATTACGATACTCTGCTGGAAACATGGTCCCGGTATAAAAACGCATGCCGATCGAGGCGACGTGCGGGCCAAGCTTTTGTGCTGGGGGAGTGAATTCGTCGCATTTGCGTTGCCGACCAAATTCCGGGTCAGGAATTTCACCGGCATGGCAATACGGGAACCCAAAATGCAATCCTTTTTGCGGTGCGCGGTTGAGTTCGTCTGGCGGAATATCATCGCCAAGCATGTCTCGCCCATTGTCAGTGAACCACAACTCTTTTCCGGTCGGATGCCAATCAAATCCGACCGTATCGCGAATCCCGCGGGCAAAAACCTCGACATTACTGCCATCCGGTTTCATACGGAGGATAGTGCCATACGGCGCGTCACGTTCACACACGTTACACGGCGAACCGACGGGAACATACAACAGACCGTCCGGTCCAAAGGCGATAAATTTCCATCCATGCCATCCATCCCTGGGGAGGCTCCCGTTGACAACGACCGGCGGCGGCGGCTTTTCGAGATGATCTTCAATCTGATCGAAGCGGAGAATGCGATGAATTTCTGCGACGTAGAGCGCCCCGTCGCGAAAGGCAACGCCACTCGCGCGATTTAATCCTGTTGCGATAGTCAGCACGTCATCGGCTCTGTTATCTTTATCCCGGTCAACGATAGCAAAGATACTGCCTGTGTGTGAACCGACGAAGACGGTACCCCGCGCCCCCAGGGCCATCTGGCGTGCACTGGCAACGTCGCTCGCATAGACACTGATCTCAAACCCTGGCGGGAGCTTGATTGCCGAAGGTGAGAGCTGCTGACTATGAGCCCGCACATAGAAGAGGGAAAGGAATGCATACACGAGAAGCAGCATCCCGATGCGAAATTTTCTCATTTTCAGTAAGTTGATGAGTTCCATAACACCTCCGCGCCTATTTTTTCAGACTGCGTCGTCAGAAGAAACTGGACCGCTGCATTTTCTTTTGTGGGGCCGCCTCACTTGATTCGCCTTTTGTTCGCTGGCATAACGAGAACTGGAGGTCTCTATGATTCTGACGCGGCGACAAAAAGAGATGTGGGACTACTTACAAGAGCATATTGCTGCCCACGGATATGCTCCGACGCTTGAGGAAATTGGCGCGCACTTTGGTCTCTCCTCACTGGCGACTGTGCATAAGCATCTAACGAACCTTGAGCGGAAAGGGGTGATATCCCGGAAGTGGAACCTCAGCCGTGCGATTGAGATTCCCCCACAACGGAAAACGTCCGAGGCCCTCGAATTGCCACTGCTCGGGCAAGTCGCTGCAGGAATGCCGATCGAGGCAGTTGAGACGAATGACACATTAACGGTACCGATAGACTTCGTCCGTCGCCCGAATGCGGCGTTCGCGTTGCGTGTGCAGGGGCAATCGATGGTCGATGAGGGTATCCTTGATGGTGATTTCATTGTCCTTGAGCCGCGGCCAGCAGCGGAATCCGGCGAGACGGTTGTGGCGCTGGTGAATGGTGAAGCGACCGTGAAAAAATTCTTTCCTGAGCGGGGTGGTCGCGTGCGTTTGCAACCTGCGAATGCACAAATGCAACCGATTATTGCACGCGGGAAAGATGTCGAGATTCGCGGTGTGGTGGTGGCAGTTCTGAG
>JAYVFX010000282.1:0-3957 GCA_043772795.1 Deltaproteobacteria bacterium | reverse complement strand
TGCGCGGTCACGTCGTCAACGGCCTGACTCGACGGCTTCCCGCTAGCTGTCACTTGTTGTTGTATAATTGAGAAACGTGTTGCGTGAAACGTAAAGCGTAACCGCCCTACTTCCCCTTTACGTTTTATTTTCCATTCTCCATTCTCCACTCTCCACTCTCCATTTTCCCCGTTCCTGCTTCTCCCGAATCGCCCGCGCTCGTGCTTCCAGTTTTTCTGCTTCAGTTTCACGGGTTGTCTGCCGTAGAAGGATGGCATAATTTTCTAAGAAAGTCGCCGTATTGGGGTGATCCGGCAAGATCTTCTCCATAATTTCTAATGCTCGCTGATAGAGCGGTTCGGCTTTCGCATACAAGCGTTGGCGGCGATAGAATTCCGCTAGGTTGTTGAGACTTGTTGCGGTATCGGGGTGGTCAAGACCCAAGAAGACCTGCTCCCGGATTTTTAACGCTCGCCGGTAGAGTAGTTCTGCCTGAGCGTATCGCCCTTGATTATCGTAGAGCAGCGCCAAGTTGTTGAGAGTTGTAGCCGTGTGCGGATGTGTTGATCCCAACCTTTGCTCGCAAATCGCTAAAGCGCGCTGGTAGAGGGGCTCAGCCTGGGCATATAAGCCTTGGATGTCGTAGAGTGCCGCCAAGTTGTTAAGAGTCTGCGCGGTATTGGGATGGTCGGGGCCCAACCTTTGCTCGCAAATCGCTAAAGCGCGCTGGTAGAGGGGCTCAGCCTGGGCATACAAGCCTTGGGTGTCGTAGAGTGCCGCCAGGCTGTTAAGACTCTGCGCGGTGTTAGGATGATCAGGCCCCAAGACCCGCTGGCGAATCGCTAAGGCGTGGCGGTAGAAGGGCTCGGCCTGGGCATAGCGCGCGCGCTCGTCTAAGTAATACCCTATCTGATTGAGCAACAGGGCGACTTCTTCAGTCTCCAGCTTCCACGTGTGTATGAGCACTGCGCAGACTTGCGTGTGCGGCAACAGCCGTTCGCACTCTGGCCAATTCGTCACGTCATCAGGTGCTGGAAAAGCTGCGCTTACCGCACGGACGACGCGCTCAGCCCACAGTCGTTGTGTGGCCTGATCCATCGCGTCTTTGACTACTTGTTGGACGAGCCGATGGATGTCGAGGGTTTGATCGTCTGGATTGCGGTCGAGCAACGAAAACCGCCCAGCTTCCTTGAGGGCGTCGAGGAAGTCCGTACCACTGGTGACGACCGCTTTGAGATTTTCTCCTAACTCTCCCCCTCCGTCAGTGAAGATTTCTTCTGGAATCGCATCCGGCGCGAGAAACGCGCAGGCACGAATCAAGTCCGCCGCCGCTGGGCTTGTTGCCTCGACCTTCTGAAATGCGAGAGAAAAAGTGATGGTGACTGACGCATGATTATCAAGCGGCAGATCGCCTCGCTGGGCCAGAAGCTTTGCTCCTTCTTGCTTATACAAGGCAAGATACTCAGCCAGACTGGATGGGGTTTCCTCAATGTAGGCTCCGGCCTGATCAAGGGCGAGCGGCAGGCCACCGAGTGCGGTGGAGAGTTCCTCTGCCTTCGCCCGATTCGCCGGTGATGCGGCCTCAAGTTGTGCCTCCTTGGCAATGATATTGGCGCGACGAAGGAGGAACAACGCACCTTCGTGCGGCTTCATGTCGGCAATCTCGATGCGTTCGGCGACACCGCCGGTCGATCGTGCACGCGTGGTGAGAAGCACCTGACCTTTGCCTGGGCTAGGAAGAAACTCGTGGGCGAGCTTCAGGTCATCCGCGTTGTCGAGGATCAGTAGCCAGTTGGCGTTACTGTCGAGCCAACGCTTCACCGCAGCAACAGCAATACTTTGATCTTGCGCATCTTTCTCCGGCAAGCCGAGCAGAATGGCAATCGCTACAAAGTCTGAGACCAAAGTTTCGCGGGTCTCAGCTTTCGCCCACAACACGGCGGCATACTCGTCACGATAACGGTAGGCGTACTCGATAGCGGTTTGCGTTTTGCCGATGCCGCCGAGGCCACTGATGGCTTGTGGTTGTGCCAGCGCCGTTGTTTTTCCTGCGGTGAGCGTTTGATGCAGCTTCTCCAGAACTTTCTCACGACCAGTGAAAAATGGATTACGTTGATGCGGTACATTCCATGGCCTCTCCGATGTCGTGCCATCAGAGTTCGGAGAGGCTATCGGGGGTTTGCGACGGCCTTTTCAATTTCTTCGCAGACCTGAGCAAGGACTTGATTCTGCTCGGCTGGTGGCAGCATGTCTAGCGAGCGCGCAATGTTATGAGCGGCTTGGTAAGTTTCAATCTCAGTTTTCTTATATAGACAGGTGCTGAGATATACCCAAAGGATAGTGAGGCCGTCTTTTTTAGCGGCTTCTAGCAGTGGTGGGAGTTCCTGCTCGGCGATAAAGTCAGAACCGAGAAAATCAGGACTCACCAGCAAAACTGCGACTTTGGCCGATGCCAGTGCTTTGTTGATCTCCTCTCGCCATTGGGTCCCTGCTTTGATCTTCGTGTCATCCCAAATGGAGATCGAATTTTTCCGTACCAGTGGCTTCAACATCGTTTGTAGGCGCTCTAACCAAGAGCTGTCTTTGTGACTGTAACTAATGAAGACTTGATCTCGCATGATCCCCACCTTGTGAGTAGAGGCTACATCTTGTGAGTTGCGCGAGTCAAGACGTTCTTGTCGTTCCGTCGTTTTGTCGCTCAAATGCAATCTGGGCTACGAGAGGTATTCAGTGGGGTGGATCGTCGATCCAATTTGCGAGCTGTGTTGGTGGCAAGAGATCGACAAAATCATTTTGATTTCGAGTGACAACGAGATGTTGTCCTGCTTCTGCTATCGCAGCAATCATCAAGTCTGCATAACGTTTCCGCTTTCTGCGTGTCTTACGTAAGCGTTCCATAATCGGAACACAGGAGTCGTCGAAGACAACAACTTGAAAACGCGAAAGCATCTGTTGTGTATCCTGTAAGTGATGGTGAGCAAGCGGTGCATCTCCGGGGATGGCTTTTAAGGCGGCTTCACAGCGACCCCGGAGAATCTCTGCTACTACGACAGAAGGTAATGCGATTTCTGCCCACGGAATTCGTAAGAGATGCAAGCGGACAGTAGGATGTCCTTGTCCGAATGCTCGTATGATGTTGGCATCCCAAAGATACATTTCAGTTACTTTTGTTTTCGCGTCGCCTCTCGCTGGCACTCAATATCGTCGAACAAGACTTCCCAAGTCGGATCATCTTGAGCCGCGCCGAACCATTCCCAAGGTACGTCTTTACTGGGAGAGATTGTGCGGGGTTGCTGCGGAAGATCGAGGTGGACGATTTCACTGCGGCTGACAGTCTCTACTATCGCCTCACGAACACGATGAAGGGCTTCATCGCGGGTATTAGCCTCAACCGTACAGTTTGGTAGGGCTGGGACGGAAACGTGAATGCCACCTTCCAGCTTTTCAGTAAGAACAATCGTATATTTCATCGTCTGACTTCTCCTATCCCTCTCAGACTACCCTCCGCTCCCGCAACAACGCAATCTTTTTTGCTGCACGGTGTACGGCGGATCATGCCCGCCGGCAACATCAACTGAACAACACTTCCTTAGCGTACAGTGTGTCGACGTACTCTCTGACTGTCTGGACCTTGCCGTTCTTTACTTCAAACATGACGTTGTAATAGTTCTCGTATGGCTTGCCTTTGGCGGTTTTGCCACGAGCAATCCACTCCACCGTCACGAAGTCACCTTCAGCAATGGTGTTGCGTACCTCGATCGCAAGACTCCCAGGTTGAAAGAGCGGAGCTGCTTTCGCCAAAAATCCTTCAAAGATGCCTTTCTTACCGCGATGCGTTCCTGAGACTGGTAATGAACCCGGTAGCCACCACGTCGCATCGTCGGCCAACGTTGAGTTGAGCACATCGATATTCCCGCTGGCTAAGGCGTTGATAAATCCTGAGACCACCTGTTTGTTTTCTGCGATTCCCATAACTTT
>JAYVFX010000281.1:0-2187 GCA_043772795.1 Deltaproteobacteria bacterium | reverse complement strand
TAAGTTCAATATCGAACGAGGACAAGTAACGTTCTCCGGTACCCTGCCAATCGATCCGAACATCGACGTTGTTGCCCGCTACACGGTTGCTCCCTACGACGTTGATGTGGTGTTAGGTGGAACCGCATATACGCCAACATTAGAGTTGCGCAGCAATCCGACACTAGAAGAAGCAGATATTCTCTCGGTACTCATCTTTGGTAAGCCAGCTGGCGGTCTCAGCAGTAGCGAGCAGGTGTCTCTGCAAACGCAGGCGATTCAAGCAACGGCGGGTTATGTGGCTTCTAGTTTGCGCCAATCAATTGCCAATAAACTCGGGCTCGACAACCTCGAACTCGATATGGGGCAGAGCATCGGGCAAGGACGAGTTAGCGTAGGGAAGTATCTCCTCAAAGATGTTTACGTTTCGACTTCACAACAACTCGGAGACAAACAAGAACGCGAAGTATCCGTAGAGTATCAGCTCGACCGCCAATGGCAGTTGAAAGGCTCGACCACGTCGCGAGGAACCAGCGGCGTCGATGTGTTGTGGCGGAAGCGGTATTAAACCCTCCTCAAAAACTCTTCTACCAACTGCATGTATTCCACCTGATTGCGATAGAAAATATCGTTATGTCCACCTCGATCAAAAATCTTGAGCTGCTTGGGGTCCGGCGCGACGGTATACAACATCTCCGCATGATGAGCAGGAAGTAACTCATCATGACGTGCATGCAGGATCAACGTTTGTCTCTGAAAACTTCCGAGTTTCTCGGCGTAATCGAAATACTTGCGCAGCTCGTCCACCACGGCTTCTCTGGACATGCCGATTTCATCAGGCGAGACACGTTGGAAGAAACGCTCAGTGAGATCAGCAACACCACTTTCGATAATCAAACCACCGATCTGCGGGCGTCGATACACGCCATGCAATGCATACAGCGATCCAATCGACCGACCAAAGAGTACGACCTTACGATCAGGAATCTTCAAGCTCTCAATGATGGGAACCACATCTTCCAGCATGCCGGCAAGAGCGGGAGTGCCGCTCGACATGCCGTAACCACGATACTCAGCGAGCAACACGTTACATCCAGACCGAGTGATCCATTCAGAAAAGCTCGGTAAATAGTCAGCCACAACTTCACCGTTACCGTGAAAGTAGATGACCGTCTTAGCGACCGGATTGACCGCCTGATAGTAACACGCCAGCTGGCTGCCATCGGCCGCCTCGACCCAATACGGGGCAAGAAGAGATTCTCTGCGCGGAAAAAAGTAGCGACTTGAAACGATGGGGTGGTCGAGCATTGTAGAAGTATTGGGCATAACAAATCATTCCTTTTGACTTGTTTGGACGCTAGACCCTAGACTATCAATCAATATCTTCGCCTCTCGCAAGTCCTTAGTGTCAAACCCTTCAGTGAACCAGTTGTAGACTTCCGACAACAGATTATGAGCTTCGGCGAGCTTGGTGCGTGCTTCGTGTTGCGTGTTGCGGGCTCCCTGCTCCGCGCTCCCTGCTCCCTGCTCCAAGGCTTGTTGCTGCCATAGGCGGACAAGGCTAGTTGACGCACGTAGTTCCCACGACTTGGCTTGTTGCTTTTGGGCGATCTCGATGGCTTTGAGAAAACAGGCTTCGGCTTCGCCTTGGGGATCGGTTTCTATTTTTGCTCCTGACTCCTTGCTCCTTGCTCCCTGCTCCGTACTCTTTGCCCCGTGCTCTTTGCTCCCCACTCCCTGCTCTTTGCCTTCCTGTTGCAGCGTTAGCGTTCCCCTGAGTCGATACAACTCTGCTTCGTAGTAGCGTTCGCCGCTCTGTCCCACAAACTCCAAGGCTTGCGCGATGAGAGACAAACCCTCCTCAGCCTGTCCGAGAGTCTGATAGACCTCTGCTTGGCAAGCGAGAATTTCTGAGCGAAACCCGTGAGCTTCAATCGAGTCGGCAATTGCCAGCGCCTCTTGGATTTTACCGAGTCCTTCCTCCATACTTCCCTGACGAATCAACACTCGCCCTTGCAAGATCGTACTGAATACTAAAAAGGTCGGGACTCTGTATTCCACACAGAGTTCACACGCTTCTGTCAGATACCCCACCGCTTCGTGTTCTTCTTGGCAAAACATACGTACCCAACTTGTGAAGATTAAGGCAGCAATCAAACTGTAAGGGTGAGAGAGTTCCCGAGCGGACAGTAGAGCCGCCTGACTTTC
>JAYVFX010000280.1:0-9502 GCA_043772795.1 Deltaproteobacteria bacterium | reverse complement strand
TGGACAAATCATTGTCGGTCCTGAGACAGTACGCCGGCTTGGTGATCGCTATCACGTGGCAAGCCTTGGACGTGAACACTTGAAGAACATTGCCGAGGCCGTTGAGATTTACCAGGTCCTTGGTCGAGCGGTGTGAGAGGGTTCTTTTGGATTGAGTCATTGAGTCATTGTGGCCTGTTCTCCCAAGACGGTATGATGTATAAATCGCTATTGGAGTAATGTATATGGCCCTCAAACGCAAGCAAATTTATCTTGATGCCGCGAGTGACAACATATTAAAAAAGCTCGCCAAAGACACCGGCCTCTCAACCGCAGAGCATATTCGGCGTGCCGTGAAGAGCTATGTTGACCAGTGCAAACATACCCGTGCTGGCAGTGCTGCTGATCCGCTCCTGGACCTCATAGGGATTTGCGACGATACGGATGCCCCGCACGATGGCGCTCTTCACCATGACAAGTATCTCTACGGACGCAGACCGTGAGGACAGTCTTTGTTGATACAGGTGCGTGGATTGCCTTGGCGGTGCGTCGCGATCAACTGCATCCTCCAGCTGCGGCCCACGCCCGCCGCTTAGCACGGGCACATACGCCACTACTGACGACGAACTATGTGATGCTTGAGACGTACACCTACATCCGTTACCACTACGATCACCCAAAAGCCCTGGCATTCGATGCTATCCTGCAAAATCTGATACAGACTCGCCGTCTCACGATGGTCTGGATCACCGAGGAAGTTCATGGACGGGCGCTCGATATTTTCCGCACCTATGACGATCAGGTCTTCTCACTTGCGGATTGTACAAGTTTTGTCGTTGCCCGTGATCGCAAGATCAGAGAAGTTTTTGGGTTCGACAGCAATTTTCTCACTATGGGTTTTATCCTCAAACCTGATAAATAAGGGATCGAGGATTTGGGCTTTGGGATTTTGAACTTTTGCCCTGCCTTGCGCAGCGCCGCGATATGTCGCTTTAACTTTCTTGGACTCTGGACCCTAGACTGTCGAGCAATGCCTTCGCCTCTTGCAAGTCTTTGGTATCAAATCCCTCGGTAAACCAGTTGTAGATTTCTGCCAACATCTTGTGAGCTTGCTTCTTCTTGCCTTGCTGCTGCCACAGCCGCACGAGGCTCGTTGTCGCGCGCAGCTCCCACGACTTCGCTTGCTGCTGGCGGGCGACTTCAATTGCCTTGTGGAAACACGCCTCCGCTTCGGAATGCGGATTGTGGAATGCGGATTGCGGATTTTCGACTTTGAACTTTGAACCTTGAACGTTGAACTGCTGGAGCGTGAGTTCACCTTTTAATCGATACAGCTCGGCTTCGTACCAGCGCTCTCCATTTTTATTGATGAGAGCCAGCGCCTCAGCCAACGCAGTAAGTCCTGCCTCACCTTGCCCCGCTTTCCCATACGCCTCAGCCAGCATACTAAGAATATTCGGCCGGCCCAGTTCTGATCCCGTAGCTCGAAAGGCGGCCAAACCTTGGCGGATTTGTTCAATTCCCTCCTCTTCCTGCCCTTGCATCGCCAGTGTCCAGCCACGAAAGATGGTTCCATACGCCAACTCCAGCGTAAATCCTTGTTCAGTGCAAAGTGCAACTCTTGCTTTTTCCAACTCTTGATCCGCCTGCTGCTCCCCGCGCTTCCTATGAATTTCGGCAGTATAATCCAGGGCGCAAACTAAGCTGTAGGGGTGTGCCAACTTCCGGGCTAGAGTAAGTGCCTCCAGGCCTTGCCTTAGCGCATGGTCTGGATAACCGAGCAGGTAGAGAATAAGAGCTGACCTGGATAGGCTGTACACTCCAGGATCGTATGCGAACCCATAAGCGTCGTGTTGCTGAGGGTCGTAGAGGCTAAAACTCTGCTCTAGGTGCACGCAGGCAAGAGCAAATTCTCCAAGGAAGAAAGAAAGCTCCCCCAACCCAAGGTGTGCCCAAAGAAGGAAGAACGGATCTTGTTTGCTTTTAGCCAGGTGTAGGAGCTGCTCCGCCAGTTCCTGTCCCGTGTCTAACTCCGCTCGTTCCATATAAAAGGCACATAGTCCTACTAGCACGGAGACGGGTTGGTGAATTTCTTCTACCTGCTGGCAGAGGTTTCGCGCTCGAGCATAGACTTGTTCTACTTCAAGTGCGGCAAAGCCTTTGATAGCGATCAACGAGGCTCCCAGGGCAAGTTGCAGGGTGAGTTCTAGCCGATCGCGCTCAGGTGTGTCTGGCAGGGTCGTAAGCAGCGCTAACCCTTTTGTGAGGTGTGTGATCGCTTCTTGATGCGCACTGCGCCGAATGGCATTCTCGCCCGCTTGGTGTAGATAATGCACAGCTCTCTCATAGTCCCTTCCTTGTTCAAAGTGCACTGCCAGTTCTACTGCTATCTCTCGTACGCGCTCGCCATACGCTTGTTCTCCCCGCTCGCCAATCTGTCGATGCAAGCGGATACGCCGGCTGGCCGAGATCTGTTCGTACAATACTTCTTGATACAAGGCATGCACGAAGCCATACCGCGCCGCACTGGTCCCATCGGGCCACTCACTCGTTTCCCGTGCCCGTAGGAATTGCTCCCGGTGCACTAAGCCATCACAGTGTGTTTCTACACCTTCCGGGGATTGCTCTGTTCCTGCCGCCACCGCGGCAGCAGAGAATTCGGCTCCGGCCACACTCGCTGCCTCTAGGATTTTGCGCTCGTCAGGACTGATGCGGGTAATCTGTTGCTCGATCAACTGGCGCAGACTCTCCGGTACTGTGGTGGCTAGGTCTTCGTTCTTTAGCATCAACTGCCCGTCCGTTTGTACGAGCACTTCTTGTGAGAGTAAGTGGTCCACCACGTTGACCATGAATAGTGGATTGCCATCCGTACGGCGGTGAATGCCATGGGCTAGGCTCTGTAGGGGCGACGCATGTGTCGCCCCTACAGAGAATCTCACAGCCAGATATTCGCCCACCGCCGCTTCGCTCAGAAAGTCCAGCGCCAGTTCTTGGCAGTGGTTGTGCAGTTGCAACTCTTGCTTGACTGCCTTCAGGGGATGCTCGTGGGTCAACACCTCTACCGGGCGATACGTACCAATCACCAATAGTCGCGCGGGCTCCTGCCGTCGTGCCAACATCGAGAGCAAATCCAAGGTCGAGACATCGCTCCAGTGTAAGTCTTCCAGCCAGAGAATCACTGGCCGTTCAGCGGTGATGACTTCCAGTGCCTCGGCTAACTCCCGTAGCATCCGTTCGCGTGTCGCCCCTGCGGTCTTGCGTTGCAACGCTTCCAGTTCGGTGTCATTAAATAGTGCCGGCATCTGCACGAGCCATGTCGGGGCATGCTGATTCAGCAACGCAACCAAGCGCGCACCCTCTGACCCACGGCACAGTCGCCCCAACGCTTCCAGAATTGGGAGGTACGCTTCCCCCGCGCCGTAGTGCTCGATGCACTGGCCCCGACCAAGCCAGAGCGCAGGGAGCACGGAGCGCGGAGCAAAGAGCGAAGAGCGAGAAGTGATAGGGTACGACGCTGGACTTTGGACGCTGGACAAAAAGGTATCCACCAGGGTGGTCTTGCCAATCCCCGGCTCACCGGTCACGAAGACAATTTGCCGCTCGCCGTCCAACGCTTTGTCTAACCAGTGGTGAAGTTGGGCGAGTTCGGCTTCGCGACCGACCAACACAGAGGGCTGAGGACTGAGGACTGAGTTGGCGGAGGGGGGCTACTGACTACTGGATGCTGACTACTGACTACTTTCCCAATGAACCGGAACCCCCGCCGATGTACAGTCTCGATGTACCGGGGTTTACGCGCATGATCGTGTAACGCGTGACGGATTTCCTGAATACACGAGGTTAGCGCGGCGTCACTCACCACGGTGTCAGGCCACACCGTCTGAAATACCTCCTCTTTGGTTACCACCTGTCCGGACCGCTCCACGAGATGGGACAGCACGGCGGCGGCTTTCGGTGTTACCTTCACTTCTTGTGTGCCCCGCCGGAGCTGCCCTGTTCGGGGGTCGAGCAGATAAAGACCAAACCGAAGTAGCTGTTCTGGTTGCATTTTTCACCTGCCCGGTTTCCTAGAGAAATCCCAGAACTTTCCCACAACTTTCCTATGACTTCTGTGAGGTCTGCCGTTACCCTTCCTCGCACATGATGGGCGCGAATACAAGCGAAACGCGGAAACGGAACGATCCCATGCCTCCGCACCACGCAGAAATGACTCCTTTGTCCGTACATTGGGCGTTTGTCGTACACTTCCGCACCAACACGGACATTGCGCGGGGGAACATCGCCGGGCGCGTGGAACATGTGGTGTCAGGCCAATCCACACACTTTGACTCGCTGGAGGATTTGCTGGCGTTTATGGCGCGGGTGCTCAGTCAACAGAAGGAAAGGAGGTGATGTCCTTTGAGGGTCAGAGCACAGTTGCTCCGCAAGTAAGTATCGAACACCACATAACGTAAACTATACACCTAACAACCAGACATCCTGTAAAGGAGGAACGTTATGAACAGGAAGAGTTTAGTGATAGGTCTCGCTTTCAGTTGTGCAATCATCCTTGGCAGTGGTAAGGCAGACGCGGGGAAACTTCTATCCAGGGGGCCTACCATCACCCGGCTCGCCTCAGGCCTGGCGGGCGCCACAGGTAGCACCGTCGGTCCCGGTGGGGCGCTGTACGTCACCGAAGGTGCAGTCGGCAGAATCTCGCGTGTCGATCCGTGGACCGGGGAAATCACGACGTTCGCTAGCGGTCTGCCAAAATCGATTATCGGCATCGGTGGGGCGATCGACATCGCGTTCATCGGCAAGACCGCGTACGTACTGGTCACCCTCGTCGGCTCTGACGTTGGCGGTAGCGACATTGACGGCATCTACCGAGTGGACGGTCCAAACAGTTTCACCGTCGTGGCGGACATCGGCGAGTTCGCCGCGAACAATCCGCCGAAGACACCGTTCGATCTCCCAACCGGAGTCCAGTACGCGCTGGAACCCTATCGTGGCGGGTTCCTGGTCACCGATGGGCACCACAACCGCGTACTACGAGTCACTCTCGACGGCGAGGTCACCGAGTTGATCGGGTTCACCAACATCGTGCCGACCGGACTGGCGGTGTCGGGCAACACGGTGTACATGGCCGAGGCCGGTCCCGTCCCTCACCTACCCCAAGATGGCAAGGTTGTGGCGTTCAGGCCAAAGTCGCCCACCGCTACGGAGGTCGCCTCCGGCGCCAGTCTTCTCGTCGACGTGGAATTTGGCCGTGGTCACCGTCTCTACGCACTCTCACAAGGGGAGGGATCCGGAGATCCTGCCGGTTCGCCAGCGAAACCGAACACCGGTGCGCTCGTAAAGGTCAATGACGACGGCACTTTCAGCGTCGTTATTGACAGACTGAACTTACCGACCTCGCTCGAGTTCATCGGAAACACCGCGTACGTGGTCACTCTCACCGGAGAGATCTGGAAGATCGACGGCGTACGTCGTCACTCTCATCGGGAAGATGGGGAAGATTAACGGCGTTCCGGCGCGTCGTGTTAAGCAACCAGGAACTTGAGGTCTGTCGCTTCGCGGCGCGTTAGTGGTCATGTACCTTGTGAGGGCTTCAGCCTCCTTTGTCTGCCCAATCTCGGAACGGGGCATTGAAGCGCTTTTTCAAGGACGATGACATCAGCTTCAGTGCGTGCAGTCTGTCGTTGCCGCTCGCTGCCGAGCGGTGCGGCGGATCATCAGAGGTCCAACGTTCGTTTACCAGTTTCACCCAGGCCGCAGAAGAGAATGGCGTCTCACGTATCTACAATAATGGGTTTCATTTTCGTAACGCGGTCAACAAAGGCATTAAGCATGGCCATAAGATTGCTGATCGTGCCGTCAATCATTTTCTGAAGCGTGTGAAGCACTAGGACATCGTCCATGTGAGGATGATGGGGTTGTCATTGCGAGCGTAGCGACGCAATGACAACCCCTTCCTGACCTGGAAATCGGGAACTTATTGTGTCTACGGTCCTAAGGAGAACGAATACTGTTAATCGGTGACAAAAAGGCGCAGAACCACGAGAGCTGTCAGACTCAGGACAAAAAATAACACCACTCCGCTCATGATTCCAAGATGAACAAGCGAGCGAGACAATAACGCGTGACGAAGTTGTTGCCGTTTGGTCAGCAGCAACCATAAACTCAGAGCCCAAAGGATGAACAGCATCAGCGCCACTGCTGACATGAGTGTGTTTCCCGGTCTCATCTCCTCGTCTGCTAGGAGAAGAGGGATGGCTCGTTAGGTGCGATGGCGGAAGGTGATACGTCCGCGGGTAAGGTCATAAGGAGAAAGTTCAACCGTTACTGTGTCGCCGGGAAGAATTTTGATGTAGAACTTGCGCATTTTCCCGGAGGCATGTGCTAACATAGTCACTTTGTTTTCCAACTGTACCCGAAACATTGCATTGGGGAGTGTTTCGAGAACGGTACCAGTGACTTCGATTCCTTCTTTTGCCATTAAGAATCGCTGGTAGCGCATCTGTTCTATTTCGTCAAGAGCTGGGCAGTGTGCTTGTGGAACTGCGTTGCTTTCTTACTGGTTTCATACTACGATGCGCCCGTGTTGAGATGAGGATTTCAAGGTGAAGATAGCAGTCAAAGACATCAAGACAGAGCTGGCAGAAATCCACTTCGCGGAAGAGGTGCAGGAGCTGAACGGCATGCTGACTGGTGGTGGTGGAGAGTATCGCTTCACAGTACCGTTACAAGTCGATATGATTCATGTCCGTTCGGGGGACGATCTCTTATTTTCAGGGACCCTGAGCAGCGAACTTGTCGGACAGTGTGGTCGGTGTTTAGAAGAATATGCGCTCCCCTTAGAGCGGGAGTTTTCGCTCATGCTCAGCCCCGGACGTGCGCTTGTTCGTGAACAGGAACTCACAGCGGATGAGTTATCTGCAAGTTTCTACAGTGAAAGTGAAGACGAAATTGATCTTTCGACACTCGTGCACGAAGAAATCTTACTTGCACTTTCCAGCCGACCCCTCTGTCGTGAAGAGTGTCGCGGACTCTGTCCGCAGTGCGGCATCAATCTGAATATCGACTCATGCGAATGTCACCCTGTGCGGCAAGAGCCCCGTCTTACCGCTCTTTCGAATCTGCGCATGTCCTCCCAGCGATAGCCAGTTCTGATCCTTATCTATACATGTAGAAAAGTCATATCTTTAATAAGGAACGACATGGGCCTTCCTAAACGTAAAACATCTCAGACCAAGAGGAATAAACGACGTGCGCACGACGCGCTGACTGTACCGCAGTGGGGAACGTGCACTAATTGTGGTGAACCCGTGCTTTCTCACCGTATTTGTGCAGGCTGCGGATACTATCGTGGCAGACAAGTGATAGAAATCGCGGAAGCCGAGTAACCGGAACCGAGCGTTGTCGCTCGACTACTCAATAGCCCTGCGGCTTGCGAGAGCTTTCTAAACATCAGCACAGTCCAACATCATGGTTATCGCGGTCGACGCCATGGGGGGCGATCATGCCCCCGGCGCAATAGTGGAAGGCGCGCTGCAAGCCGTAGAGGAGTGCGGGGCTTCTGTCCTTTTGGTCGGCGATCAAGAGGCCATTCGTCGTGAACTTGATCGCGTCGGGGGACAGGAGTCTGCACTTTTGACGATCCGTCACGCCACGGAAAGTATTGCCATGGGAGACTCTCCTATTACCGCTCTGCGCGGGAAACCTGATTCCTCACTGCGAGTGGCGGTTCAGGCAGTGAAAGCTGGTGAGGCTGGAGCCGTGGTAAGTGCGGGGAACTCGGGGGCGATGCTCGCCTTGGCTGTGACCATCCTGGGCATGCTCAAAGGCGTGGATCGCCCGGCGATCGTGACGGTCATTCCCGCGCTTGGCGGACATGCCTGTTTGCTTGATGCCGGTGCTAACACCGAGTGCAAGCCGCTCCACTTCGTGCACTTTGCGTTAATGGGAGAAGTCTATGCCCGGCTCGTCCGTGGTATCGCCTCGCCCCGCATCGGTGTGTTGAGTAACGGTGAGGAAGATTCGAAGGGAACGGATATTACCCGTGCTGCCCACGAAATGCTCAAGCGAACGACGATGAATTACATCGGCTACGTCGAAGGGCGTGATTTGAATAATGGGCAAGTTGATGTCATTGTCACCGACGGGTTCACTGGTAATGTTGCGTTGAAAACCTTAGAAGGGTTTGCCCATTTCCTCCAAGGACAATTACGGACAGTATTTTCCACTGGGATTCGCGGCAAATTATCATATCTGCTGATTCGCAAGGCGTTTGGCAATCTGCGTGCAAGCCTTGACCCTGCGGAAGTTGGTGGTGCTCCGTTGCTTGGCACAGAGGGGCTGGCGATCATTGCGCACGGCGCGTCTTCTCCAAAGGCGATTAAGAATGCTATCCGCGTCGCGGATGAATCCCTTCGCCAGGACATTAATCGCCAGATTGTGGAAGGCATCCAGGCCCTTCCAGAAGCTGCACTGTCTGTACCTGAACAAAAGAGCGGGATGAGGATATGGGCGCAAATTAAAGAACGCTTTCGTCATGTCCGCGAAAGCCACGAAACCCCACCAGCGACTGATCCGCCGGTTGGAGAAGAGACGAAAAAGGAATGAGTGGCATTATTGCGCTGTTGTTTCCTGGACAAGGGTCCCAAGCTGCTGGGATGGGAAAAGCCCTGGCTCAGCAGTTCCCGATTGCCGCGCAGGTCTTTGCCGAGGCAGATGCAGCTGTCGGTTTCGCTCTCTCCCGTTTGTGTTTTGAGGGGCCGGAGGATGATCTCAAGCTGACGACGAATGCGCAGCCTGCGATCATTGCCACTAGCATCGCCGCGTTACGCGTGCTGCAGCAGGAAACTAGTGTTCAGCCGACCTATGTCGCTGGACACAGCCTTGGTGAGTATTCGGCACTCGTTGCGGCGGGGGTCCTGACCCTCGCTGATGCCGTGCGAGTAGTGCGTGAACGTGGGCGCCTGATGCAGGAAGCTGTTCCTGTTGGGATTGGCGCAATGGCCGCCCTCTTTAATCTGTCATCGGAAGACGTTGCTTCGGTGTGTGCTGAGGCGGCACAAGGAGAAATCGTTTCTCCTGCGAACCTGAATGGCGGTGGACAGATTGTTATTGCGGGCCATGCGAGCGCAGTCCGCCGTGCCGTTGCCGGAGCGAAGGCGCGCGGCGCAAAACGTGCGGTCGAACTTGCTGTGAGTGCTCCTTTTCACTGTGCGCTGATGCAGCCAGCCGCAGATGGATTGGCGAAGGTACTGGAATCGGTAACGGTTCACCCTCCTAACGCGCAGGTCATAGCGAATGTTACGGCGGAGGTGAATGCCGATCCGCAGCGCGTGAAAGATCTGCTCATACAACAAGTGACATCACCCGTACGGTGGGAAGAGAGCATGCAAAAACTTCAGAGCCTGGGATGTACTGCGACGATTGAGGTCGGTCCGGGCCGCGTGCTGGCTGGGCTCCTGAAACGTATCATGCCGGATTTGCCTTGCGTGTCAGTGAGTGATCCAGCGACGTTAGGAGAGGCCCG
>JAYVFX010000279.1:0-3250 GCA_043772795.1 Deltaproteobacteria bacterium | reverse complement strand
TCTTTGAAGAAGTTGAAGACTTTTAACGACTGATCTTTATAGAGGCGCTTCACCCGTGGGTCGTCAGATTCGGTGATGTTATACGCTCCTGTGGACATGAGCATGTCGTAGAAGCGGCTGTGGGCGAGCTTCGTCATTCCCGGGTCTTCCTTGACTTTCTCAAGGTAGTCGATCAAGGTCCCCCGCCACGCCTTACTCTCACGGTTGGCACGGTCATCTTTTATAAGTTTCTCGAATGAGCTTCTCCCTGTCTCCATGCGTTACTCCTTTGCGTGTACCACCCGCCTAAACAGGTACGCACACGTCACAGTAGAAAAGAATTATCGTAATCTGCCATCCTCCACCACAGAGTCATATCGGCAGTACACCCTAACACTATAATAGCACAATGAAATAGACGAGAGAGATAAGGGACTCTTCAATTCTCAAGGGCGGCAAATCGTTAGGGAAGGTGGTGGTCCCAACGGGAATCGAACCCGTGCTACCGACGTGAGAGGCCGGCGTCCTAACCGCTAGACGATGGGACCAACAGAAGTAGGCAGACTAGGCACTGAGGTGGTAGGACTCGAACCTACAATGGCCTGATCCAGAGTCAGGTGGCTTACCAATTGGCCTACACCTCAGCAGCGTCAATGAAGATAAGAAAGCCGCACCAGGAAGTCAAGGTGGAAAGGCTCCGCCTACCCGCGTGCAAGTGAACGTGCATGTTCCAGGCGTGCAAACGTCCGCTCACGGCCAAGAACGACCATGACCTCGAAAATACCAGGACTGGCCGTACCACCAGTGAGTGCGACTCGCACCGGTTGTGCGACTTGTCCAAGTCCTTTCAACTGCTCTTCTTGTACGAGTTGCGTAAAGACTTCCTCCAGCGCCTGCTCACTCCATGACGGGAGCGTTTTGAGCTTCCCTTGTAACTTTTCCAACAGTGAGGACGTCTCCACCGTAAGGAACTTACCTACCGCCTTCGAATCGAATGTCAGCGTTTCACTAAGGTAAAAGCGTGATTGCTCGGCAAGGTCGACCAAAGTTTTAGCCCGCGGCTGCAAAGTCGCAACGGCTTTGGCCAGCCAGGCATCCTCAGCTGGAATCGGCAACCCTTTCTGCGTCAGGAACGGCTTCACTTCTTGTGCGACCTGTGTAGATGAATGTTCTTTCAGGTAATGCGCATTCAGCCATTGCAGTTTTTCTGCGTTGAAAATGCCGGGAGATTTGCCCACATCATCCAAGCGAAACTTTTCAATCAATTCGGCATGAGTAAAGATTTCTTGATCGCCCGACGCCCATCCCAAACGCGACAGGAAGTTCACCAACGCGTCGGGTAAGTAGCCTTGTTCACGATATGCTCGTACTGCTGTCGCACCGTGACGTTTACTGAGCGGCGCACGATCATTTCCCAGGATTAACGGCAAGTGGGCAAAACGAGGCAGCTCCGCACCAAGGGCCTGGAACAGCAGAATTTGTCGCGGCGTGTTGGTGAGATGATCGTCACCACGCACAATGTGAGTGATCCGTAAGTCAGCATCATCTACCACCGAGCAGAAATTGTAGACCGGCGTGCCATCTGAGCGCACGATGATGAGGTCATCTAACTCATGGTTTTGGAATACCACTCGCCCTTTGATGACATCATCGACAACGGTTTCACCTTCCTTCGGTCCTTTGAAACGCAAAGCAAAGGGGCGCGTCTCACCTGGCTGGGGTTTGAGATTTCGACATGTGCCATCGTAGGCAAGCTTCAGGCCGGCAGCCATTGCTGCTTTACGCTTGGCCTCAACTTCTTCCACCGTGCAATAACAACGATAGGCTTTTCCTTCGCGCAGCAGTCGCTCTGCAACCTCTTGATACAGGCTGTAGCGTTGCGTTTGGAAATACGGTCCTTCATCCCAAGCCAAGTCCAACCAGCGCATGGCATCCATGATTTCGTCGAGATATTCTTGAGTGGAGCGCTGACGGTCGGTGTCATCGATACGCAAGATAAACGTCCCGTGCTGCTGTTTGGCATAGAGATAGGCAAACAACGCGGTACGGGCACCACCGATGTGGAGATATCCGGTTGGGCTCGGAGCAAAACGTGAACGGACGGTTGTCATGGTGCAACGCTAACAGCCACCGTGTAGGGAATCAACGCCAGCGTCAGGGGGTTTGAGTTCTGTTTCGTGGTCGTGTATGTTCTGCCGACTCAGCTGAGCCGCTAGCTCAGGAGGTAGAGCATCTGCCTTTTAAGTAGAGGGTCCCGGGTTCAAGTCCCGGGCGGCTCACTCTGAATTCTGGCTGATTGCGGAAGGCTCACGGCAGGTTGATTACTAAGGATGCTTTTGACCTTTTTTCCTCCCTCGTCTAGTATGCGCTCTCCGCACTCATACGTCCCCGTCGTCTAGCTTGGCCTAGGACACCAGCCTTTCACGTTGGCGACACGGGTTCAAATCCCGTCGGGGACGTTTCCTCTTCGGTCTGCTTGCGATTTTATAGTTAGAAGGAACTCCTCGGCAAGCCTGCGATCCGGCCACGCTGCGGAAGGAGGGCCAAGCAATTTTCGCATAGTTCCTCGCTCTACAGTCGTAAATGATCCTTGCCCAGGTCGTCCGGCGCCTCTTGCCTTAGCGACCTCAGTCGCACGCTTAGCCAGAATTTGCATCTCTTCTTCAACAGCAGCCCCCGTTGGTTTCCTTTCTTTCGCCGTAGTTTTTTCGATCGCTTGAATAATAATAGTCCGTGCTCCACTGCTTTCTTCGATGTCAATTTCATCATCGACTTCGTGTCCGAGCAACGCGATCATGGTGGAGTCGTTTCGATTTGGGGTAATAATAATGGAGCGTTGCTTCGTTGGCTCATCCCCGTAGCTAAACGTAACCCGATCTCCTTCCTCGATAGTCAGCGTAGCAGGAAACAGATCAGAGTTTGGCTTATCCGGCTTAACAGCGCTTTTACCATTCTCTGAAGCGGTCCTTACCTGCTCAGAAGGAAGCAGGAGAGTGCGATGTTCGGTGTAAATACTTTGCCGTTCACTATAACCAATTGGTTCAATGCCCCGAGACTGGAGTACCCCAAGCAAATCTTGCATACACTGCTCTGGCTCAAGGGCAAAGCTCGACGCCCAGCACCGCCAGAAACGCCAGCCGACTCTCTCAAGTACCCGCTGGCGCGCCAAATCCTCAGCCCAGCGCTCAGGACCATGAAAACGGTCTCCATCCAGTTCAATTGCCAGCCGCCGATCATTCGTACCTTCAACAACAAGATCAATCCGATACGG
>JAYVFX010000278.1:0-17016 GCA_043772795.1 Deltaproteobacteria bacterium | reverse complement strand
GCCGTGCCGCGACCAGCGCGATTGGAATTCTGGCCGATGGGTCAACAAGATCAGCAGAGGAGTGGTTCTCACCCGGTCGATCAACAGATCGAGCACTTCCAAACTGGTCGGATCGGCCCAGTGCGCATCCTCGAACAGCAGCACCGTTGGTCGCTGGGATGCGGCGGCTTCGACGATGTCCACCAGCGCGCGCAAGGTCTCATCCTTGTGCTTCTGCGGGGTCATGGAGATCGCCCCATAGCGATCCTCACACAGAATGGACAGGATCGTAGCGAGGAAACGCACATCTTGTTTCGGCCTGCCATAGTGCGTGACAATCAGTGCTTCGAGCTTGTCGAGTTTGGACTCCCGCGTCTCGTCGCGAGCGAACTTCAGGGTACGTTCAAAGTTGTCGATGATCGGGTAGAAGGCACTATTAACGTGGTAGGGCGAACACCGGAAGCGCAGTGTACTCACTCCTTGTTCCTCCAGCTGCTCCAGGAGTACACTCAGAATGCGGCTCTTGCCAATGCCGGGCTCGCCCGAGAGCAGCACGACTTGGCCGTCGCCGTCCTGCGCCAACTGCCAGCGCTCCAACAGCAGGGCGATCTCTTGCTCGCGACCCACGAGTGGCGTCAGTCCTGCGTAGGTAGCGGCATCAAAGCGGCTCTGCGCCGCACTTTCCCGCACGACACGGTACAGTGTTAGCGGAGCAGTGACACCCTTCAGTAATTGAGACCCCAGATCCTGATACTCAAACCCTCCGTGCACCAGGCGACGCGTCGCCGCACTGATCACGAGGGCGTTCGGCTCGGCCACGCCCTGAATGCGGGCCGCGAGGTTGGGCGTCTCGCCTAACGCCAACATCTCACGTTTCTCGCTGCTGCCGATTTCACCAATGACCACTAACCCGGTGTGAATGCCGATGCGGATCCGCAGGCGGACCTCACCCTGTCCCTCTCCCTGACGGGGAGAGGGAACCTGTTTTGCGATTGCGGTGATTATTTCCAATCCCGCCCGGACTGCCCGCGCCGCATCATCTTCATGCGCGCGGGGATAGCCAAAGTACACCAGGATGCCATCGCCCAAATACTGCGCGATGTGGCCGTCATACCGCTGGATCACCTCCGCACAGGTCTGTTGATACCGCTGGACGACCTCGCGCAGTTCTTCGGGGTCGAGTTGGGCCGAGAGTGCCGTCGCGCCCACCAGATCAATGAACATCACCGTGAGTTGACGACGCTCGGCAGCCGGGGGTTAGGGGTCAGGGGCTGGGGACTGGTAACTGAAAACTGAGAGCTGGCAACTTCTGCGGTCTTCGCCTTTTCGCCCTTTCGCCCTTTCGCCCGCTCCCGTTTCCCCGACCCACACCAGCACCTCACCATTTTCATCCGCTGCTACACCTTCGGCTTTGATGAGTTCGCTCTTGAGGTCCTCCAGATATTCGTCATCCAGGTCGAAGCGCCGCTTCAGCGCGCGATAGGCCACGCGCCCTTTGCTCTGTAACAACTCGCGGACCTGGTCCAGTACCTCATCGAACGTCACGGTTTGCTACTCCTCACAGATACTACCTCATCAACTGTAACCGCTGGGCTCTTTTCGTCCCGTAGGGACGGTTGACGGTAGGCAGGTCGTTTACGGCCTGTATCCGATGGCGCACAATTCATCGCGTCGCGTCACGACGCAATGGTCGTCACATTCCCCCTTAACCGGCCTTGAAAGACCGGCCTACCATCATTCGCCGCTATGCGGCTGAGTAGTTCTCGTTGTCTTCACTGCAAGTTATAGTATCGTTTGGCCCCACCGGCCAGCACATTGGCTAGGGTCTGCGGCGGTAGCCCCATACGCTTGATCATGTTGGCCGCATCGGGAAAACCGTCAGCGTGCGGATAATCAGTTGCCCATAAAATGTTATCCGACCCAAGATAGTCAGCCAGATACTTGAGCGTGCCTTCCACTGGCTCGAACGAGATGAAGCACTGGCGACGGAAAATCTCGCTGGGGCGCATGCTCAGTCTTGTATCGTTCATTCCAACGTCGTCAAAATGTCGATCCATGCGGTCCAACCACCCGGCCATCCACCCGCCACCTGACTCTAGAAAAGCGATCTTCAGCTTCGGGAAACGATCGCACACACCGCACATGATCAGGCTTGTGGCTGCTGCCATCATCTCAAACGTGTGCGCGACGCAATGACGCACCGCGACCCCTTCGGTGAAGCGCTCCATTGCCAGCGTGGGCTGCCCACTTTCTGAACCACCGTGGATGCCGATAGAAAAGCCGAGATCTTGTGCCACGGTCCACAATGCATCGTACTCAGGGTTGTGCAGGACTCGACCATTGTAGGGATTCGGGCGGATGAAGCCACAGCGAAAACCTAATTCCTTAGCTGCATACACTGTCTCCTGTACTGCACCTTCGATTGACTGCATTGGTAACATCGCCGCACCGAACAGGCGCTCAGGATATGGCTTGCAATAGTCAGCGAGCCAGCGGTTGTATGCGCGGCACGCGGCTGCCGAGTAGTCCGGGTCCTTGATGGCCCCAAGAAACAATCCCAGACTGGGGTAGAGGAACGCGGCGTCAATGCCATCGGCGTTCATATCCTGGATACGAGCATGCGGGTCAAAGCCGCCCTTTTTTCCTTCTGCGTAGGGAATGCGGTGTGACTTCACTTGGCGATCTGAGCGCGCCCCGATTGTTCCCAGAGCACCAAATTTCACCCGCTTCTTTCCGCGCCCGAGATCAACGGCGTCGTCCCCTTCAACACGAAAGATTTCGCTGTCCTCCGCTACAATCAGTTTGGGGCATGCTTCGCGGTACTTCGGATCAATGTATTGTTCCCACAAATTCGCTGGTTCGAGAATGTGACCGTCGGCATCGATAACATGATAGTCCATAGCGTTTCCCTCCTTTTCCCTGGGAGCGCGACCGTCTCGGTCGCCCTTCGATTGGCTTTTTTGCGGACGGAACGCCCGCGCTCCCAGAATGTACCGCCCTACGCCGCAACGTACTGTCGTGCGTCGAACTCTGCTGGGTCTTTGAGCGGCTCGGTCTGCCACTTCTTGACCTCCGGCAACACACTCTTCGCAAACAGTTTGAGACTGCGTTCGACTTCATCGAATGGCATGCCGGCATAGCTAAAGTTCAGCATGAAGCCATTGGCATCAATCATATCACGGATCATCGCCAGCTTTTCGAGCACTTGGTCTGGCGTGCCCCACGGCATAAGCTGCGCGAAATCAGCGGCAGCCGCATCGACTCCGTGTTTGCCGATAAACTTGGAAATCTGCCGGTAAGACTCGTAGCTCTTATGCGTGCCGAATTTTTCTGAGGTCATCTCATAGTGTTTAATGACAGTTTTGTAGTTGCCCACCAGCCACTTCATTGCCATCTCTTCGGCGCGATCTTTGTTCTCATCGACGAATACGAAACCGCCGCTCAACGGTTTCGGGGCTGGGGTATTGCCATGATACTGCTTCCAGGCGTCGTGATACACTTCGAAGTCTTTTTTCACGGCATCCCAAGGTTTTTGCGGAATAACCAAGAGTCCTACTCCAAGCTTCGCCATAATCGGAGAGGAATCCGGCGAAACAGCAGCGGCGTAGGTACGACCGCGGAACGACTTATACGGAAATGGCCGAATCTCGCGACGAGGCTGCTTGGTGTGCGCGCCGCCTTCCATGTAACCCTTTTCCAGAGCTTCCAGGATCAACTCAGCATGCTCAACGAACAGCGCGCGTCCTTCGTTCTGGTCGAGACGGAAACCTTCATACTCGACCCGAGCGAGCCCGCGCCCAATACCTAAAATGAATCGCCCGTTGGAAACGTGGTCGAGCATCGAAACCTGCTCAGCGACACGAATCGGATCATGCCAGGGTACGACGATCACCATCGAACCGAGCTTCACGTGTTTGGTGCGTCCCGCCATGTAGGTCAGGAACTGCACCGGGTCGGGACACATCGTGTAATCGTCAAAGTGATGCTCAATAGCCCAGACGGAATCGAACCCGAGCGGTTCCGCCATCTCTGCCAGGCGAACCTCGTTAAGCCAGACCTCACGGTCGGACAGTTGATTATTGGGATTTTGAAAAACAGAACCGTATCCTACGTGCATAACTTCCTCCTGAGTGTGTTGATCTTTTCTGCCTCACTTATCGCTATCCAGATCAATCCTGTGAAAGTGTTGATGGTTTGCTTCTAACAAGGATGAACAGGCGATGTCAAACCTAGCGCGTATACTACTAAACCGCTACCTGAACGCCAAGGCACCTGGACAGTTCTTCAGCACAGCACTACTGCGCAGCGGTTCGTTTCTTTGCTACAATTGGGAAACATACTGAGGAGGACCCCTGCATGAATGAGTCTCGACCGCAAGGACAGAACACTAATGGTGAGGATGCGACCAGTTTTGATGCGGTAATCGTCGGTGCCGGATTTGCCGGTATGTATATGCTGCACAAACTGCGACAGCTGGGCTTCACGGCCAAGGTGTATGAGGCTGGTAGCGATGTGGGAGGCACGTGGTATTGGAACCGCTACCCAGGCGCGCGGTGCGATGTGCCAAGCCTACAGTACTCATATCAATTCTCAGAAGAACTGCAACAGGAATGGCAGTGGACAGAGAAATACTCCACTCAGCCGGAAATTCTGCGCTACGCTAACCATGTCGCCGATCGCTTTCAATTACGCAAAGATATCCAGTTCAACACACGGGTCGAAAGCGTGATTTTCGCTGAGCCCGCGAACAGGTGGACGATTGAGACAGATCAAGGGAACCGAGTGACGGCGAAGTTTTGCATCATGGCCGCCGGCTGTCTATCCTTAAAGAATACACCAAAGTTTCCGGGTCTCGCTGACTTCAAGGGCGAATGGTACCACACCGGCAATTGGCCCCATGAAGGCGTCAGATTTGCCGGGAAACGCGTCGGCATCATCGGCTGTGGGTCCACTGGAATTCAGGCCATTCCGATGATCGCGCAGCAAGCGGCTCATCTGTACGTGTTTCAGCGGACACCACAGTATTCCGTCCCGGCTCGTAATACGCCTCTGGATCGTGAAGAAGAGGCCAGAATTAAGGCCGATTACCAAGGTTACCGAGCCAGAAACAATAAGCGGCCGTTTGCCCAGGACATTGAGCTTCCGCCCGTGAATACATTTGAGGTGAGCGAAGAAGCACGTCGGCGCCGCTATGAAGAGTGCTGGGAAAAGGGCGGACTGGGCATGATGCTGGCCTTTGCCGATTCAGGGACTAATCATGCAGCCAATCAGACCGTCTCAGACTTCGTTAAAGAACAAATCCATCAAATTGTGAAAGACCCTGTGGTCGCCGATTTGCTCTCCCCGGAGCACATCTACGCGTGCAAGCGGCCCTGTTTGGACACGAATTATTTTGCCACCTATAACCGTCCGAACGTGACGCTGGTGGACATCAAGGGAACGGGGATTGAGGACATCATCCCACGTGGTCTACGCGCCAAGGGGAAAGAGTACGAGCTCGATTGCCTTGTGTTTGCCACGGGATTCGACGCGATGACCGGCTCGCTCAACAACATCAACATTCGCGGCAAAGGGAACCAAGCACTGAAAGACAAATGGGCCGAGGGACCACGGAGTTACCTCGGGCTCTCGTCAGCCGGATTCCCTAATCTGTTTACCATCACCGGTCCCGGTAGCCCCTCGGTGCTTGCCAACATGATCCCAGCAATCGAACAGCATGTGAATTGGATCGCCGACTGTCTGGAACACATGCGTAAGCAAGGTCTACAAACGATCGAAGCAACGGTTGAAGCGGAGGACCCGTGGCTCATTCAGGTGCAGACGGCGGCAAACGCTACGCTATGGAATGCCTGCGACAACTGGTATCTAGGCGCGAACGTGCCAGGCAAGCCCCGCGTATTTATGCCTTATGTCGATTGGGTGGGATACGTCGCAAAGTGTGAGGAGGTCGTGAAAAATTCCTACGAGGGGTTTTCGTTGAGGTAGGCGCAGTGGAGAGACGCCCCACCGGGGCGTCTCTACAAGGAAAGCTACTCCCTTCGACACAAATTGTTATTACCCCTTCACAAACTGCGGCATTACTTTCGTGACAAACCGATCGAGCGAGCGACGCGAATCATCCTGGCTGAGTCCGCCCCAGGCAAAAGATAAGACCGCGTAATTACAGCCGCTCTGCTCGAAGAAACGTCCAACTTCATCTCGAACCTGTTCAGCCGTACCAACAATCGCCACATCAAACTTGCGTGCGACTGCTAAGTCCGGCGTAAACCCATAATCAGGCAACGTACGAAAGTCCCGCCAGAGCTTGGTGAGATTGTCGTAGAACTGTTTGTAGGCGGGCTTGGCGATCTGTTCGACCTCACGCTCATCACCGGCAACGTAGCAGTGACGAATCGCGCCAACCGTCGGCTCGGTAATATGAGGATTCAGGTCCTCGGGTTTCCCTTTGTGCTTGGCTAATTCGGTTCGATAGGCAGCCGTTAACTCTTTGAGCACCGGAATCGGGCCACCACCAACCATTTGCATTCCATGACGCGCGGCTAACATCAGACTCTCTTGCGACGAAACGCCATACCAAATTGGCGGATTCGGGCGTTGCTTAGGCTGCAATTCCATCGGCACATTATCAAACCGATAGTGAGTTCCACGATGGGAGAGCCGTTCGTTACGTAACCCTGCAACGATGACGTTGAGCGCCTCTTCAAACTTCTCGCGCGCATCCATAAACGAGATGCCATAGTACGCCAGTTCAAACGGCGACACTCCACGGCCGACACCTAGCTCAAGCCGTCCGTCACTGATGTGGTCCAACATACAAATCTCGCCAATCAACCGTAGCGGATTGTAGAGCGGCAGGAGATAGACCAGAGGACCCAGATGGATACGCTTCGTGCATTGTGCCGCAGCGGCAAGATACAGCCCTGGTGACGGTGCCATGCCCAGCGGCGTCGCATGATGCTCAGCCACATGGTAGCCGTAAAACCCCGCAGCATCATATTCCTGGATCAGCTCGAATCGTCCCGCAAAAAGCCCTTCCATCGAGTCACCTCGCCGTTCAACGTGGTCGAAAACGCCAAATCGTATTGCACTCATGAGAAACTCCTTTGTTGCCTTCAGTTGAGCGATAGTCAGTCTTCTCACCTATTAGTTGGGGCTTGAAAAGACCCTCGCTAGACCGCATATAGAGATTATATGAAAACTATTGCTGTGACCATTGATGAAATGACGCTGAACCTCCTCAATGACTTAGCATCATCATCTCTACACCATCGGAATCGCTCTGCCCTAGTACGTATCGCAGTTCGTGAATTTGCCGAACGGGAACAGAAACGAAAAAGTGAAACCCAAGAATATGAGGTTCTGCACAAGCACAAAAAATTGCTCACCCGACAGACGCGGGCACTCGTTGCCGAACAGGCACGGGCATGAAACGAGGGGAAATCTATCGCACCCGTGATCGTGTACCTGAACGAGGTGGTAAACCAGGTTTCTACGTCGTAGTGTCTCGGACGTTCATTGCCAGCCATGAAGACGTGTCCACCGTTATTTGCGCTCCGATCTATAGTGAGATTCTCGGATTAACTACGGAGGTGGTCCTCGGCCCCGAAGACGGATTGCCACATGTCAGTGCGATTCGGTGTGATTTCCTCACGCTAATGTTCAAGTCCAAACTCACTCATTTCGTGGCAACGCTTACGCCGCCTAAGATTGCAACTTTGAATCGCGCTCTAGCTCACGCTCTCGAGTTACCGACTGCTCTTCACTTACAATCGCTTCATTAAACCACTCTCACCGCCTATCAAATTGCGCAGCCAGTTGTTGCACCGGCAGCCGCACCATTGTCGGGCGGCCATGCGGGCACACAAACGGTGACTTGCACGCTAGCAGCAACGATACCAGATTCTTCATAGCATCGGGCGTCAATGTCTGACCGGCTTTGACCGATTTCACTTTACACGCAATGCGCGCGGCAAGATCTTCTTGCTTGGCCTCGATCGAATTTTCCGAGCGCCCGTCAGCGCGGGCCTGCGCCAGCTCGATCAGTAAGTCCGGCGTATCAGTCGCACGAAAATACGTTGGCGTCGCCTGCACTTGATAGGTGTTACCGCCGAACGGACGAATGTCGAAGCCCAAAGTCGCCAAATATGTAAAACTGTCTTCAAGGGCTGCGCGGGCTGCCGGAACCAACTCAAACGTTAAGGGTAAGAGGAGCGGTTGCGACTCCGCTTGTCGCTGCTGCAACGTCACCAACACTTGCTCGTAGACCACACGTTCGTGTGCGGCGTGCTGGTCGACTACCCAGAGTTCGCCTTCGACTTCCACCAAAACAAACAACTCGTGACTCTGTCCGACGATACGAAACTCACTACCATCTGGCCGTATCCACAACACCGGCTGCGTCGCTGGTTTGAGTGGCACCGGTTGCACGAGCGGTTGGTCTGGTGGTTTCGGCACCATCCGAAGTGGAGGTTCGGGGCGAGAAGCCTCTGGCTTTGGTCGTCGTGGGTAATCCATCGGATCAGGAATCGGAATGTCAGGACTCAAAGCGATAGACGTCGTGACTAGTGCAGCCGACGTACCCATTATGGAGGGAGTGACCATCGGTGGCGCAACGGTCTTGAAGAGGTTGGTCTGGTCGAGGGCGTGACGGACATGTTGTACCAACACCTGAAGTACTGCACGCTCATCTTGAAACTTCACCTCACGCTTGGTGGGATGGACGTTCACATCAACCGTATGCAGCGGAACGGTCAGAAACAGCACGCCCAGTGGAAATCGCCCGGCAGGGAGCAATTCGCCATAGCCGCGACTCAAGGCAAACGAGAGCGGCTGG
The DNA here is from genome assembly GCA_043772795.1 of Deltaproteobacteria bacterium. Taxonomy (GTDB): domain Bacteria; phylum Desulfobacterota; class Binatia; order Bin18; family Bin18; genus VGTJ01. Next base: position 8,204 of record JAYVFX010000278.1, on the reverse strand, counting down.
CTCTTCACCAATCGTCGGTTAACAAAGAAATATTGACCAGTGCGCGTGTTCTTGTTTCGTTCTGGGGGAGCAATCACGCCACTCAATGAAATGCCACTCTCCCATAATTCCTCTTCGTTGACCGTGATCGGAATGAGATCTTGTGCCCATTCCTTGCCGAGCACAGCTTTGACACGCGGCGGGAGCGTCTCCTGTGGCATGGCGTCAAACACCACGCGCTGATCCCAGGTGAAGGTAAAGTGCAGATCAGGCCGCGACAGCGCCAGACCAATCATTACGTCTTCGATTTGGCTGCCTTCTGCCGTGGGTGATTTGAGAAACGCCCGACGCGGTGGCGTATTGAAGAACACATGGCGAACCGTCATCGTGGTCCCGACTAGTGCGGCAGCAGGACCCAGCTCAACCTCACTACCTCCAGTCACCTTCACCCGCGTTCCCTCAAGTGCATCGGGCGTACGTGTGAGCAGCTCGAAATGCGTGATGGCAGCAATGCTGGCTAACGCTTCGCCACGAAAACCGAGCGTTGAGAGCGCGAACAGCTCATCACTCTTGGTTATTTTACTGGTCGCATGACGTTGAATTGCCAGTTGTGCATCGTCCGGACTCATCCCTTCCCCGTCATCCTGGACGACAATCTCGTCGATGCCGCCTTTGGTGATGCGGACAGCGATCGAACGTGCACCAGCATCAATCGCATTCTCGACTAGTTCTTTGACAATCGACGCCGGACGCTCGATCACCTCACCGGCGCGGATCTGTTCGATAGTCTGTGAGTCGAGTAAATGAATACGGCTCATGGTGAAAATTAAGACGTAGTGCGTGACACGTGATTCGTAATCCAAAAAACCCGAATACCCTGAACTTTGAACTTTTTCGGACGCCAGACTCCTGACTGCTCCTTCAGTTCTTATGACTGGGGACGACTAAATAATCCAAGCTGCGCGGGATCAACTGCCGCTTTCGCTCCTGCGCGGCTCCGTCTCGGCGGACGGATCAGATCGACACCCTTTTCTTCCAGGCCTTTCAAGATTTCTTCAGCGCGCTCAACGACAACACGGGGCAATCCTGCAAGTTTGGCAACATGAATGCCATACGATTGGTCTGCTGCCCCAGCGATCACTTTGTAGAGAAAGACCACTTCCCCCTTCCACTCACGTACAGCGAAGGTAAAATTTTCTACCCCTGACAACAAGCTGTGCGGTTCGGTCAGCTCGTGAAAATGCGACGCAAATAACGTACGCGGGCGCGGACCTTTTGGATCCACCAGAAACTCAATGATCGAACGGGCAATGGATAACCCATCTGAAGTTGACGTGCCTCGGCCAATCTCGTCCAATACTAACAAACTGCGCGGGGTGGCATAGTTGAGGATCTGCGCGGTTTCAATCATTTCTACCGCAAAGGTACTTTCACCTAACGCCAAGTTGTCTGAAGCGCCAATGCGAGTAAAGATACGATCAACGATACCAATGCGTGCGTGCGTCGCAGGCACGAAAGAACCGATCTGTGCAAGCAATGCGAGCAATGCAGTTTGTCGTAAGTAGACCGACTTCCCGCTCATATTGGGCGCAGTCAACAAAATGAGCTGGTGCGTCGCACGGTCAAGCAGAATATCGTTGGCGATAAACTTCCCACGACCAAGCAACGCTTCCGCAACCGGATGACGGCCAGCAGTAATCTGCAGCACCGACTCCTCGGTCATCTCCGGGCGAATGTATTGTTGCCGCATGGCAAGCCAGGCAAACGACGCCAGCGTATCAACCTCAGCAATGGCGGCAGCGACCTCTTGAATCTGCCGTAAATACTGCAACACGAGCACACATAGTTGCGCAAATAGTTCCTGCTCCAAGGTCACCGCTCGCTCTTCGGCGTGAAGAATTTGGTCTTCGTATTCCTTGAGTTCCGGTGTCACAAATCGTTCGGCATTGGCCAGCGTTTGCTTGCGCGTATATTCAGGCGGCACTTTCGCACGATGGGTGTTGGAAATCTCAATGTAGTAACCAAACACTCGGTTATAGGAAATTTTGAGTGACGAAATGCCAGTGCGGGCACTCTCGCGCGCTTGCAGTTCAGCCAACCACTGCTTGGCATCGGTGGCGATAGAGCGAAGCCGATCAAGTTCTTGGTGATAGCCATTGGCAAACACTCCACCGTCTCGACAATGGAGAGGCGGGACATCGACAATCGCTTGCGACAAGGTGGTTTGCAGCGCTGACAGATCCGCCGCCAGGTGCTGCTGCTGTGTCACAAGAAGCGGGGACACCGTTGTACCAAGGGCGACACGGAGCGCGGGAATCTGCAGCAACGAATCACGCAATGCAGCGATGTCCTTTGGTGTCGCCACCTGACAACTGAAACGCGCCGCAAGTTTCTCTAGATCACGGAACGAAGACAAGGCTACCCGTACATTCTCCAAACCGTCAGGAGAACGCACGAGCTCAGCCACCGCATCGTGCCGTGCTGCAATTGCGGGGAGAGAGAGTAAGGGATTCCGCAACCAGGACCGAAGTAACCGTCCGCCCATCGGGGTCAACGTCTCATCAATCACATCCAGTAGTGCTTTGCCGCGCGAGTCAGGGTTGGCCGGACGGAACAACTCTAGACTCCGTTCCACGACCGGGCCGAGTACCATTGTTGTCCCAACATGGAGTCGTCGCGGGAGCCCAATATGGGGGAGTGCCGTTTGCAAATGGCCTTGCAGAAATTTGAGCACCAGCGCAACCGCGCTCGTGGTCGCCGGTTCGAGTTCAAGCGCACGCAGCGAATCAAGCTGAAAGAAGGTCTTGATGTTTGCGGTACTTTCTTCACTCCCCGCATGCCAGTCATCAAGCTGAGTCACCACCGTCGTTGGTTGTGCAACTCGATACTGCTCAATCACCGCAGTCTTCGCTAGCTCCTTCGTCGTCACTAGCTCACTTGGCGTTACCCGCTCTAGCGTCTCACTGAGCGTCTCGTCCCGCTCCTCCCAGAACTGCAGGACGCCAGTGTTTGGCTCTAATAGAGCAAGCCCCCATTGTTTCTCAACCCGAGCGACCCCAAGTAATAGCGGGCTACTCGTATCAGCATCGTTTTCAATAAAAGTTGATGGTGTGACAACGCGGACGACCTCGCGCTTGACGAGTCCTTTGGCGAGCTTTGGGTCCTCGACTTGTTCACAGATAGCGACTTTTTTCCCAGCTTTGATGAGACGAGCAAGATACCCCTGGACCGCATGGTACGGCACACCACACATCGGGACCTTCCCATCGCCGCCGTCTCGCGCAGTCAACGTTAAGTCGAGCAATGACGACACATGCTCGGCATCCTCAAAGAACACCTCGTAAAAATCACCAAGGCGAAAAAGTACCACCGCATCGGCGTATTGCCGCTTGACTGTGAGGTATTGCTCCATCAATGGGGTTAATGCCATGTTTCGTCTCACTCACTCTGTTCGCTCAGCACAGAATAGCAATAGAGACTCTCACGGGCGAAACGGGTAAACGGGGAAATGGCGAAAAGGAAAGACCGGGAGAAAACTTTATTCATCTGTCTTACTTTGCCTTTTCCCCATTTCGCCTTTTCCCCCGGTAGTCTTCGGCTTTGTTTCCCTGTTTTGCCCTTGCTTTTACCTGCTTTCCCCGTATGTGACCAGCGGGCCGGATGATCCCTTGATCTAATTGTGGAAAGCTGGACAATTGGCACGAGCAGAGCGCAGAGAGGACTTACGACTATGATGATTACCCTCAGTGAAGAACAGCAGCAAATTATCAACACCGTTCGTCGGTTTATCGAACGGGAAGTGAAACCTGTCGCCAGTGAAATGGAACACCGTGACGAATATCCGCATGCGTTGGTCGAACGCATGAAGGAATTGGGACTCTTTGGAGCGATTATTCCACAAGAGTACGGCGGCCTCGGCGTGTCGTTCACCACCTACGCGATGATTATTGAAGAGATCTGCCGTGGGTGGATGAGCCTGAGCGGAATTATTAACTCGCATCTGCTCTTTGCTCATATCATTGCCATGTCCGGCACTGAGGAGCAGAAACGGCGCTTGCTGCCGGCAATGGCAAAAGGAGAAAAACGTGGCGGGTTGGCGTTGACTGAACCACACACCGGGAGTGACGTACAAAACATTCGCACTGTCGCAAAAAAGCAGGGCGATGTGTATTTGTTGAACGGCTCGAAGATGTTTATCACTAACAGTCGGCATGGCAACATTCTGTGCGTTGCAGCTAAGACCGATCCGACCGCTAAGCCAGGATACAAAGGGATTAGCCTCTTTGCTGCAGAAAAAGGGGCGCCTGGACTCACTGTGAGCCGTGATATTAAGAAGCTTGGTTACAAAGGACTCGATACCTGTGAAGTGCTACTGGAAGATTTCCCTACCCCATCCGCAAGTTTGATCGGTGGGAAAGAAGGAGAAGGGTTCAAGCAAGTCATGGGCGGGCTGGAAGTCGGACGCATCAACGTCGCCGCGCGCGCGGTCGGCGTGGCCCAAGCCGCATTTGAAGAAGCGATTCGTTATTCACAGCAGCGTGAAACGTTTGGCAAACTCATTTGCGAACATCAGGCGATTCAACTGAAACTTGCCGACATGGCCACGAAAATCGAAGCCTCACGTTTGCTCGTGCAGCAAGCCGCCACGAAGAAAGATCGTGGCGAACGCTGTGACCTTGAAGCCGGCATGGCAAAACTATTCGCGTCTGAATCCTGCCAAGAAGTAGCCCTTGAAGCTATGCGCATTCTGGGAGGCTATGGTTATACGCAAGAGTTTCCAGTCGAGCGCTTCTATCGGGATGCACCGCTGATGATTATCGGCGAAGGCACTAGTGAGATTCAAAAGCTGGTGATCGCGCGTAATTTGTTGCAGAAGTACAAGATCTGAAGTGACACTGGGGAACATCGGCTGTGTCCGTTCGTGCTTCGACAAACCTGTGCTGCGCCTGTCGAAGGTTGCATTGGTACGAAACGCATGGCAGAGAGAAGAGACCACTGAAGCCAATCAACATCCGGCAGTAGGATAATAGTCGAATGACAGGCGTTAGGCATTTCCCCAAATGCAGACTAGTAGGATCGCAATATGCTCCAACAAGCAATAGATTTCCGCGATGAATGCGACGCACTCTTTTCCCTTCTTGATACGCTCGATGAGCAAGCGTGGGAGCGAAAAACCCAATTTAAGGGCTGGACTCTCAATGATATCGTCGCTCACTTGCACTTTGGCGACTATGCTGCGGACGTATCGTTACAAGATAGCGCCACCTTCAACGACTTCGTGCGACGCGTCACAGCGTCACGAAAGCAAGGAGTCGGACACCTCGCCTTCGCCCATGCCTCGCTTGAAGGGACCAAGCATCGTGCCTTGCTTACACGATGGCACGATTTCTCACGAGAGATGGCAGATCGGTTCGCGATTGCCGATCCCAAACGGCGAGTGCAATGGTTTGGTCCCGACATGAGTGTCCGATCGAGCATCACGGCACGCCTCATGGAGACCTGGGCACATGGGCAGGCTATCTACGATCTGCTTGGTCAAACACGGAACGATACGAACCGCATCAAGAACATCGTGGTGATTGGCATCAATACCTTTGGTTGGACCTTTACCAACCGAGGCCTTTCCGTGCCTCGTGATACGCCCTATGTCCGGCTCACGGCACCATCCGGAAAGATCTGGGAGTGGAACCAACCGAATCAGGAAAACCGCATCAAGGGAAGTGCGGTTGAGTTCTGTCAAGTCGTTACCCAGGTCCGGAACATTGCCGACACCTCACTGAAAATGGTTGGAACAACCGCCACCTCATGGATGGCGATTGCCCAGTGTTTCGCGGGACCACCGGAAACTCCACCAGCTCCAGGAAGCCGATGCCTCCAAGCGGAAGATCAGTAACAACTAGTCCCCACGACAAATGAGAGCCGGCGTTAATCCTCGTACGCTGGTCTGACCGCATAAGGCGAGGCTGGTAGACAATTCTTCTCTGAGGATCTGGATAGTACGATCAACGCCCGCTGCACCACCAACTGCTAATCCCCATAGCATGGTTCTCCCCAGCGCCACGAGTTTTGCTCCCAAGGCAAGCGCTTTGATGATGTCCGTGCCACGTGAGAATCCACCGTCGATGATAATCTCGGCTTGGCCATCAACCGCTTCAACGATCTCAGGCAACACGTTAATCGTGGCTTGGGTATGATCTAATTGACGTCCACCGTGGTTAGAGATCCAGATAATTTGTACTCCCGCCTCAACCGCACGTCGAGCATCGTCGCCGGTCATGATCCCTTTTATGCCCAATGGAACTTTGAGAATACTGCGTAACCAGGCAACGTCGTCCCACGTCAAACGGGCCTGATAATTCATATCCGGAGGTGATGGATTCGGCGCCAGTGCACGCGCCGCGCGTGGATCAAACCGCAGCAGCAAATCACGTTCACGTCGCCCGTAGACTTGGAGATCGACCGTGAGACAAACGGCACGATATCCCGACGTTTCGACGCGGCCCAAGAGTTCCTGCGCCCACGAACGCGGTCCGGCGAAGTACAGTTGAAATATCAACGGGCCATTCGTTGCTTGCGCAATCTCCTCCACTGGCCAACCTGTCACACCACTGACAACCGCCAATGTCTTGCTCAGGGATGCCCCACGCGCCATTTCCACATCGCCTTGCGGATGAAACAGCATAATACTTCCCATCGGTGCGACCGCAATTGGTAGGGGCAATTCCATACCGAGAAAACTCGTGGTGAGATCTACATTGCGAACATCGTTCAACACGCGTTGGCGAATCGCGAGACGCTGAAGAGCTTGTCGGTTACGGCGCAGTGTAGTTTCAGTTTCAGCACCACCTGCACCAAAGGCCCACGGCCCAGGTGGTAGCAAACGTTTGGCAGCACGGCGAATCTCTGGCAATGTCATGAAACGTTCATGCATCTGTTCTGACATAGTTCCCCCTTCGCTATAGACGGGCGATTATCTCGTGTATGGCTTTTCCTCGTCAAGCGACCCAGTGTACTCGTTCAGACATCTCTTGCCGAACAGCACGAGGAAGCCGTAAAATGTAATGAAGGGAGGCAGAACAACCTCTCTCCCATTTTCTTACGCTTTGCGTATTACGTTTCAGAGAAGGAGGTCTTATGAAATATGGCGTTCATCTTGGTGGCGGCGCAGCATTACGGACTCCCGGCGCAGCGCAGCAGATCGGACGATTAGCAGAAGATCTCGGTTATGACGGGATTCTCACTGGTGACCACATCACCATTCCCAAAAGTATCTCTTCAACCTATCCATATCACAAACTTGCCGAGCAACAGGGCTACAATCCCTACGCGGTCTTCACCACGATCGATTGGCTCGATGCTTTTACGGTCTTAGGTCTGCTTGTTTCCGTCACCAAGAAGGTCCGTTTAGGTCCGAGCGTAATTATTGTTCCCTATCGCCATCCACTAGATATGGCACGAGTGATCGCATCACTGGATGTAGCTTCTGGTGGTCGTATCGTTTTCGGTGTCGGGGTGGGATGGATGGAGGAAGAGTTCCAACTCCTTGGCGTGCCGTACAAGGAACGGGCAAGCCGGACGCGTGAATACATTCAGGTGATGAAAGAAGTGTGGACAAAAGAGAATCCACGTTTCAACGGTAAGTACGTACAAATTGATCGCGACCTCCACTTTGCACCCAAACCACACCAGAAACCGCATCCGCCAATTTGGGTAGGTGGAGAGTCACTGCCTGCACTCAAACGGGTCGTCGAATTCGGCGATGGCTGGCATATCGGACCAGTATCCCTGGAGGAAGTGAAACCCAAGATTGCGCAGCTACGAGAGCTAATGACCGCGGCGGGGCGTGACTTCTCACAATTGGAGATTACGTCGATGGTCGATACCCGCGTAGTGTCGGCGACAGATATTCGTGCCTATCGCGACTTAGGCGTTACGGGCTTATACGTTGTTGCTCCAGGTCCGGACCCAGAAAGTGTCATGAAGATCCTGCGCGAGTTTGAGGATAAAGTAAAAAAAGCAGTTGCCTAAGTTCCAAGCACCGCAAGTGCATCGCAAGTCTCGCAGGTACGCTTTTTCCCGACCTGACGCTGGAAGTAGCCCGTCATTCCCGCGCAGGTGGGAATCCCGTCTTCTCCTCCTGGCTTCTGGGTCGCGCCCCTATAGGGAAAACACACCAAGATATGGATTGTGCAGGACCCGGTTTTCTCCTCTCCCTTGAGGGGAGA
>JAYVFX010000277.1:0-1893 GCA_043772795.1 Deltaproteobacteria bacterium | reverse complement strand
TGCAACAACTCGCCAGCGTCGTGGCCACCGAAGGGACCATCGACGTGAATATCTTCGCTACCAGTGACGCGGGTAAGCAGACCAAGAAGTAGGCGACCGGCTCACCGCGCGGCGCCGTCCTGAGACAGCGCCGCAGCTACGCTGCAGGGCAAGCAGCATCTGGAAAGGAGGACACCTGGAAAATGTAGAGACGACGAGCTGTAGGAATAGACGGCGAGCGACGACCCTGTAGGACAACAGCAACGATCAACAGCGAACAACATGCAAACAAACACAAGGAGAATAGACAATGAACGCATTTGGTAAAGGGATTATGGTGGCAAGTGCAGTTGCAACATTACTGGCCAGCGGAACACTCACAGCGCGTGCCGCAGATAAGAGTGGCGGTGATGTCGTCCACTGCGCGGGCATCAACTCGTGTAAGGGCACGGGGAGTTGCTCCGGAGGGGGGCATGGGTGCAAAGGACAAAACTCGTGCAAAGGGCAAGGCTGGGTAGATACCAGCGCCAAAGAGTGTAGCGACAAAGGTGGCAAAGCCATCGAAGTCAATGTTCCCAAGTAAGAGTGCCCACGACAGACCTCAGCAGTAACCGAGGTCTGTCCGTTCTCTGGACCCCATCACAGTCCCCGCTCTCCATACCCGCCCACACGTCATCGCAGTGATGATCAACACCGGTCTACGCTGTCCCAATAACAACCTCGCAACAACAACGTTCCCACACGTAAAACGCGGCCTCCTGCCGTGGCATCTGAAGATCGACCGGCACAAACGACACAGGGAGTAACTCCCGTCAGTAATCTTCGCAATATGGGCATGTCACAAATACCGAAAACTAAGGGAGAAGAGGTAGAAGATTGCGTCGTCTTTAGATGACGGCGAGATCGGTCGGCATGCTCGGATCCGCCGTGCGATCAGTGATAAAGGAGCAAAGATCCCTGCAGGTGAGATGATTGGCTACGACCTTGATCGAGACCGTCAGCGCTGTACTGTCACCGACAATGGCATTGTGGTCATTCCCAAGGACACCGTCGTTGAGCCCAGCTGATAGCATTGAACGTACTATCCCTCCTGCCATACGAGCGTGTGGCCACCGGTAGTCAGTCGGGCAACACAACAAACAGAGCGTGATAGAAAGTGCGGCTTGCGCTTCGAGCGGTTTTCAGTTGTGTGCCCCCTCTGCTGGGAGCACAGGCGTCTCGCCTGCCAACAAACCGTCCAGAAAAGCAACCAAGATGGCTGCACTTCCAGGACTCGCTCCTGTGAAAACCGCCATAAGATAAAAGAAGAGCCTAAATCAAATCGTCAGGCTCTTCCATATATGATCCATTCACAACAGGTAATTGTCACCAAATCAGCCCAAGATGATCGGTAATACTACACCTAAGGTGAGTACGAAGAACCACAAGGCGGGGGCGGGGGTACCCACGGGGCGACGTAACAACGCTTCGCGTGCCGCGATACGCGGGTCAATTAGCAGCCACTTATCATATCGCCGCTCCAAGAACAAAAATACTAACGCTGTAGTTGCACCATAGAGGAGATGGCCGATGAGCTCCGGCAACGCGGCACTCGCGGCGGCAATGGTCCAGGAGAAGGAACCGCCGAGCAAGACCGGAAAGAGGGTGAGCGGTCCAAAGAACCACCAGACCATGCCATAGAGCATACCCCAGATGACGCCCGCACCGACCGTCGGTGATTCGCGTTGAAAAAGAATCCCGTAACTCACGCCGATAGGAAGGCTGATACCCAAATGAATGATAAAGCCCAGCACCGGCGAGGAACTGCCGACAAGGCTGGCAATGCGGGATAAGGCACCCGTCGCAGCCATGATCACGCTAAACAGTACGCCGCCAATCAGACTGGCGATGAGGCCCCAGCCCAGCGAACGGAGG
>JAYVFX010000276.1:0-3446 GCA_043772795.1 Deltaproteobacteria bacterium | reverse complement strand
GTTCCTGGATTTTGCTGCGCGCCATCCAGGCTACACAACTTCAGTACACTTCGTCGTGAGTACCAACCGTTTGCAACAGAATCGCTTCAGCCCCTTCATGCTGAAAGAACTAGAAAAGAACCCGCAAATCATAGCCCACACTACAGGCCAAAGATCCTTCCAGGTCCCCTTTTAATTTATGGGTCTTTAGCGTGGGATGAAAGGCATCCTCCGAAAGCAACTCTAACGTCGCCCGTAGGTCTTCTGCAACCGCAGGGCGTTTCTTGACAAGGTGCTTGGCTGCCCGCACAAAAGCATTGGACCGAAGCAGGAGCCGGTTCACGACAGGATCTCTTTCATCAGGACGTCCGCTGTTGCTGGTTGGCACTGACCTGCTGTGAACTCTTGGCGTGCCTCTTCAATCTCAGCTCTCAGCACTTTACGGCTCCGTTCGGCTATCCGCCGCTGCACGATGTCCATGAGAGTCTCTTGCTCGTCCAAAGATAACTGCTCTATCGATTCAAGGACTTCCCCAAAGGATACGAGTTGTTCCATGCTTTGCTCCATTCAAGCAGACGCTGTCTTCCTAAGACTTGAATACAAGCACGGCGAGTATTCTGTGACAAGGAGGAACACGATGTAGCCCGGAATTCCTTTTCCTGGATCTTGCTGTGCGCCGGGTGCCATTGTTGGCTGGTCCAGCAGTGAGAAGAGACTCACGGGGAGGCCAGCGACACATGGCACACAGAATGTTCGTTGTAGGTTGAAACTCCGACCCTTAAAGCAGTTGTCGCGCTGTTCCTCGCAATGCCCCTTCAAAATCACCCGGACGGGCTACTAGTGCACTACAAGGCTCGTCGGGGCAATAGGCGGAGCCTGGACTGCTATTGTTTTGAATCCCGCGACAATCTTCCATCCTGAGTTCGTAGAGGCAATTCCTCGTTCATATGCGCCGACATCGAATGGACTCGTACGGAGCGCATCATTAAAGTCTTTAGGTGGAGCTACGCTCGCATCAGCCTTACCGAGAAGGACGGAACTGGCAGTAGGCCAAAAATCAGATCCAGCTGGATTGACGAAAGTAGCCACCGCTGTGCCGCCAGAGAAGAAGCCCACATTGTCAATTGCGACACCGTTCAGATTACCTGTGACATAGTTCGCTCGTATAGTGAGTCCAGTCCCATTGAGCCCAGTAGCATTCACTGCGGTCCCTCCGGGACAGTACCCGGCGTTATTGGCGAGTACGCCATTCTTCACCGTACCCCACCGAACAAGGAGACACTCAGGGCCACCATACACGGTGTTATTCACGATCGTGAGGTTTTTCATCTGGGCGACTTGTTGATGAGGATAAGAAGAAATTCCATTGTCCGAATTCAAGATAATGTTATTCCGAACGATAGCGTCAGATACCGCATAAATACCTTCACCACAATTCCAGACGATGTTTCCCTCAACGGTATTGACTGCTGCTCCGCCTCCGTAGACAAGAATGCACGGATAGCGTGTCCCAATAGTCGTATCGTGGATGACATTATCACGAATGATATTCCCAGCGGAGCCGACTTTGACTTCGATCCCGTCGTTCCCGCCCTGGCTCGTCGACCGGAGATGATGAATATAGTTGTTCTCGATGAGGCTGTTCGTCATTTGGCAGGTGTTATTGTTGCATCCCAAGTACATGCCTTCCCCTTCTGTCGCTACTGTCAGGTTTAAGCCTGTGTGGTGGATGTGATTGTGGCGAAAAGTGAGGCGGTCAGTACTGCCGGTATTCGCCCGCAGTCCATTATTCAACGTATCAAAAATCTCAGCGTCTTCGATCGTGATATGGTGTCCTCCGATGAGGCGTACCCCTGAATCTCCTCCTTGGAAACGGAGACCGCGAATAATCAGGTAGGAAGACTGGTCGATATCAATATTATTCTCTTGAGCGCTGCTGGCGGCGGTTCGGGTGAGGAGTGGGTGTTCACCGGCGGCAGCACGAATAATAATGGGACTTGCTGCTGTGCCATTCACAGTGATTGCTCGACGACAACTCTGCGAGTATGTTCCCCCATGTAAAACTAGTTCATCTCCGGGTTTCAGCGTGTTGGCGGCATTCTCAAACTGTTCCTCGCATGTCGTATCGGCGTTCGTTGGGGAAATTTCGAAGACCGTTGCATACCCTTGTTCCAGAGTGAGGAAGAGGCAGGTGGAAAGACAAGCGATGAATTGACTGGTGAAACGAGGGAAGAGCTGAGGTTTGCTGCAATGGCGATAGGACGGATCAGACGATTGTTGTGCCAAGGCTGTACTACCTCCTCCTAAGGGTTCTTAAACTCAGCGGCGTTCGATAACATAAAGCCTTCATTTAGGGCATTATAATGGGAGTTTTCTTATCATCCTAATGGGGGATGCGACGATCCGCGACTTTACAATGGGGGGGGATTCTGTTACGGAAATCCCATCCTCTATAAAGGAAGTGTCCGTGGAAGTATCCCTACTATGATGCGCACGATCTGGGTGGTGAGTGCCGCCTTCCTGTTTTTTCTCAATCACGCACAGGCTGACGATCTGAAGGTAAAAGGCGCTTCTGGCTCCTCACAGAAGCACGATGCTACGCCTACACCCTCATCGCCTTCTGCTGCAACTTCTTCTCAAAGCAGTCGTTCCATCGGCCAGATTCTGGTCGCTGGTAATGATCGAGTCGAAGAAGAAGCTATTCGGGTCTACATCAAAAGCATGATTGGCGAACCGCTGAATGAAGAGCAAGTCGATCGTGACGTGCGGGCGATCTACGGCATGGGATTCTTCAAAAATGTCGATGCCCGGACTACAGAAGAAAAAGGGCGCACGGTTTTAACTTATTGGGTGAGTGAACGTCCTCTGCTCCGCGAAGTGCACATTGAGGGGAACAAGGTGCTATCGAAAGATGACATCGAAAATAAACTCAAGGTACACCCCCGTACGATTCTTAATCCCGTCAAGATCCGACGCGGCGTCGGGGATGTCAAGAAAGAATACGAAAAGAAGGGGCATCTGGACGCAGATATTACCTACCGAACTGAAGAGACTGACGCTGGCGATGTTATCTTGACTTTTACAGTGACAGAGAATGAGCGGATCAAGATCAAAGACCTCTTGTTCGAAGGTAATAAAGCCATAACCAACGCTCAACTCGGAGCCGTCATCCAGACACGGAAGCAGAACTTCCTGTCTCGATTCATGAATACTGGCGTGCTGAACAATGATGCGTTAAAGACCGATGTCGAACGTATTACCGCTTTTTACTATGACAATGGGTATATCAACGTACGCATAGGGGAACCCAAGATCGAACGGAAAGAAGACGGTCTGTATATCACTGTCAGTATAGATGAGGGCGAGCAGTTCTCGATCGGTGAGGTCGGGTTTGTTGGAGACGTGCCGGGTGGGGAAGAGGAAGCCAAACAGCGCGTTGCATTGGAGAAGGGAAAAACCTTCAAAGC
>JAYVFX010000275.1:0-8080 GCA_043772795.1 Deltaproteobacteria bacterium | reverse complement strand
GTAGTTGCGGCGTTCACCCTCTCCTGTGTCCTCTCCCCTCAAGGGAGAGGAGAAAACCGGGTCCTGCACAATCCATATCTTGGTGTGTTTTCCCTATAGTACTCAGTCAGGAAAGTCTTGATGGACAGCCAGGGGGAATGTCATTCCCGCGAAAGCGGGAATCCAGGGTGTGGGGTCGGGTTTTTGGATGCCCGGCTACGCGGGCATGACGGGAAAACTATCCCGCAAAATTCAATTGACTGACTACTAGGACCTTCCTTGTGTCCGACCCTTACCGTTAGGAGAGGCAGCCTTACGGGCTTCGGGCTGTGCGGGTTCTTTGCTGGCTGTCGTTTTTGTTGGAATAGTTTGGCTTTGTGGTGGGAGATAGCCCTCTGGTTTGGGCGACCCGATGTGGAGTAGCGTGAAAATCACTTTTTGTTTCGTTATGCGATGAACAACTACGCAACTCTCGGTTGGCAGATCCTTCTGTCGCCGCTTTGTCTTCTTTGCGATTGGTGCTGCGGGCTGTGGTGAGAGTAACTGCGCCAGCATGTAACTGCGATAGACGTCAACAATGAGGCCGTCGGAATTTGTGACCGTCTCGGCAAGACGGCTATCGAGTGGGAGGTAGCGACGAATGCGCGTGCGCGCTTGCTTTGGGGTGGGGTTCGTGGTTCCCCACGATTTTTCAATCTGCCAGACGAGATCTTGCCGGTAGGTGACTTTGTACGTTTTCCCTTGATACAGAGTCTCTGTCGCGCTCGGCTGCTCGGGCTGACCGTGAAGAATCTCCCACGTCGTGCGTGACAACCCCAGCCCCCCTGAACGAAACCTTCCGGTGGTTGTTTCTTCCAACGAAAGTGCCGCAACTGTCATGAGGTCTACAGCAGATCCCTCTTCTTCATCTGTTGTCTCGTGCTCTTGTTCTTGTGGAGGAGACGAGAGCCCGAACCAGGGAAGAAAAGACGGTTGGCGAATCACACTGACCCCGATAGTGAGAAGGAGAAGAAAAAGTGATCCCAGAAGAAACAGTTTTCCTCTGTTGCGGAGAGACTGTGCAGTGTCGGGATTCTGTGACGAGCTTTTTTTCATGGAGGATCCCTTTGTTCAAGGCGAGAACAACGGTCTCCACTTATAGCATAAGAGCAGCGTATAAAGAGAAAAGTGAGAACCAAGGCTGAGCGTCATCTCGGTCGTGCGCGAGTCAGTGGTCCACTCGACTGCCGTGTGAGGAGCTTGCACAGTGATCTGAAGCGTTCTATGTCCATAAAAAAGGTGAGATGAGGACCGCCTTGATTGCTAATTCAGCCAACGAGGGAGATTCTGATGAAACAACGACCGGGTGAGGAATACACACATGTCAGCTCAGTACGGTGGCAGCCGTTTCCCGCAGAGTTTTCTGCTGGTGGGATTCGTTGGAAGTTGTTACACGTGTCGCCAGAAGTAGGTGCATGGACGGCTATCTACGACTGTCCGAAAGGTTCGTCGTTTGCGAGTCACGTTCACATTGGCCCTGGGGAATATCTGCTGACTAAAGGTAAAATGGAGGTACGGGGCGGGAACGAAAAAGGTGGAGCAACGGCGCAATCCGTCGGTTATGGGTACGAAGCCTGTAATGCTCGGCATGACCAGACGTACTTCCCCGAAGACAGTGAATTCTACATGACATTTCTCGGGCCGCTCCAGTTCATTGACAAGGAAGGCAATACGCTTGCGGTGGTTGGTTGGGAGCAAGCGCAAGCATTGTGGCTCCAGCAAACTGGACAACAATAAGATGAGAAGAAAAACCCATGGATACTGCGCTTCACGTCGGGTAACTCGTATTGCCAAAGCAATAAGGTAGACAGGAAGAGAGAACGTCTTCTTCTTGTTGAGGGGCCATTGCATATTTCTTCTTCTTCTCTATATTTTTGCGCGGCAGGGAGTTCGGACATTCGTGGGTATGATTTTTCTTTCGTAGTAATTCTTAGCATTGCTAATGACGAGACCACGCATAAAGTCGCCAGTACGAAAAAAGAGAAATACAAGTCGCTGATTTGACACGGAAAACCTCTTCCCGCGGTCGCGCGTCACACAACGAGTGGAGAGATGGCTTTGTGAAGTCAGGATGCGAGAACCCGAAGCGGCACTAGCACTAGGTAACAGTTCGTGTAGTTTTGCTTATGAACAGCCCGCAATCGCAGCAAATGCTTTTCTCATAGAGGGAGTGGAGAAGGCGCTTCGATGGCTCAAATCTTCCATCACAAGACAAACATCTTATCTAAGGCCAGCATTGTTGTTGGTGGCTTACTCGTGGCTGGCGGACTCGCCCTCGTTTTGGGGCTCGCTCGGTCCCCCTACGTCAATAATGTCGGTGTCTCACGCGAACAGCCGGTGCCCTTCAGTCACAAGCACCACATTAACGGGCTCGGGATTGACTGTCGCTACTGCCACATTTCAGTAGAAGAGACAGCCTTTGCTGGTATTCCTGCGGTCAAGACCTGTATGACCTGTCATTCGCAGATTTGGACCGAGGCCCCGATCCTCGAACCCATTCGCGCGAGTTACCGAACCGACAAAGCGATCGAATGGCTTCGCGTCCATGACCTTCCTGACTTCGTGTATTTCAACCATAGCATCCATGTCCGCAAAGGTGTGGGTTGTGAAAGCTGCCACGGGCGGGTTGATCAGATGCCACTGATGATGAAAGCGTATTCGTTAGACATGCAGTGGTGCCTTGAGTGCCATAAACAGCCAGAGAAATTCATTCGTCCACGGGAACACGTTTTTCAGATGGGATGGAAGCCGGACGGTAACCAGCTAGAGCTGGGGAAAAAACTAATCGGCGACTATCATATTGACAAAGCTAAAATGACTAACTGTTCGATTTGCCACCGATGACCACAGCACAGCCGCCCAAAACCCAACTCGATTTGGCTGCGATTCGCAACCGTCTTTCCGAGAATCGTGGGCCACAGTACTGGCGCAGCCTTGAGGAGCTCGCCAACACTGATGATTTTCAAGAACTCCTCCAGAAAGAGTTCCCGCGGCATGCTGCGTGGCTCGACTCTGTCAGCCGCCGAGAATTCCTTCAGTACATGGGAGCATCCCTAGCTCTCGCAGGGTTGAGCGCTTGTACTAAACAGCCGGATGAGAGAATCGTTCCTTATACAAAACCACCCGAAGGCGTCCTTCCTGGTCGTCCGCAGTTTTTTGCGACTGCGGTGCTACTGAATGGGGTTGCGACTGGCGTACTAGTCGAGAGCCATACTGGCCGCCCTACGAAGATCGAAGGGAACCCGCAACACCCCGCCAGCCTCGGCAGTACCAATGTCTTCATGCAAGCGTCCGTTCTTGATCTGTATGACCCCGATCGCAGCCAAATTGTTTCCAATGCCCGCCGCATTAGTTCTTGGGAGGCCTTTGCTGCTGCCCTCAAGCCGCCGCTTGATGATCAAAAAATCAAGGGAGGAGCTGGGTTGCGCATATTGACGGAAACCGTGACCTCGCCGACCCTCGCGCAGCAACTACAAGCACTCCTGAAAGAATACCCACAGGCCCGATGGCATCAATATGAACCTGCAGGCCGTGATGCTGTACGTGCTGGCGCTCGCCTTGCGTTCGGTGAAGATGTCGATCCGGTGTATCAGATCGACAAAGCCGACGTTATTCTCTCGCTTGATTCGGACCTTCTCTCCTCAATGCCGGGAAGTGTCCGGTATGCTCGTGATTTTGCCGCCAGGCGTAAAGTGCAAGATCCGCACACCAACACGATGAACCGCCTCTATGCGGCCGAGAGCGCTCCTACCTTGACTGGAGCAATGGCAGATCATCGAATATCTCTACGCTCGAGCGAAGTAGAGTCCTTCGCTCGAGCGGTAGCTGCCGAGCTCGGTGTTGCTAATGCGCAGTCTGGGCAATGGGCAGAGGGATCGAAGCATACAAAGTGGATCGCCGCTTTGGTACGTGACCTGCAAGAGCATAAGGGATCGAGTCTGGTCGTTGCTGGTGATTATCAATCCCCGGCTGTTCAGGCCCTTGCCCACGCAATGAACGACGCACTAGGCAACGTCGGTAAGACTGTCACCTATACTGCGCCGCTCCAAAGCGAGCCAGTCGAATCTATGACCTCGCTGCGCGAGTTAGTCAAAGATATGGAAGCGGGGACAGTCGAGATGCTCATCATTCTTGGCGGGAACCCAGTATACAGCGCTCCAGCCGACCTCCCTTTCGCAGAACATCTAGAGAAAATCCCCTTCCGGGCACATTGTAGTCTACATGCAGATGAGACGTCCGAGCACTGTCACTGGCATATTCCTGAGGCCCACTCGCTCGAAGCCTGGGGTGACGCGCGTGCTTACGATGGGATGGTGTCAATCGTACAACCGCTGATTGCCCCGTTGTACGGTGGTAAATCGCTCCACGAAATGGCTGCTGCGTTGCTTGGGCAGCCGAGTGCTAACAGTTACGAGATCGTTCGTAACTACTGGAAGACGCAAAAAACAGAAGGTGACTTTGAGTATTTCTGGAAACACGCACTGCATGATGGCTTCCTTGCGAATAGTACGTTGCCGGCGAAAGCTGTCTCCCTAAAGAATATAGATTGGGCAACGGCTGGGGAAACAAAGGGATCTGCAACTTCAGAGATTATTTTCCGTCCAGACCCTCATGTCTGGGATGGTCGGTTTAGCAATAACGGATGGTTGCAAGAACTGCCTAAGCCGTTAACCAAGCTGACGTGGGATAATGCTGCTATTGTCAGTCCAGCGATGGCTGAACGACTAAACCTTTCCAATAATGAAGTTGTTCAGCTCAGTTATCTCGATCGGACCGTCGA
The DNA here is from genome assembly GCA_043772795.1 of Deltaproteobacteria bacterium. Taxonomy (GTDB): domain Bacteria; phylum Desulfobacterota; class Binatia; order Bin18; family Bin18; genus VGTJ01. The sequence goes on along the minus strand of JAYVFX010000275.1, from coordinate 3,282 downwards.
AGCTCCGGTGTGGATTGTTCCAGGATATCCTGACAACGCGGTTACTGTCCATTTAGGTTATGGGCGCACGCACGCCGGGAAGGTTGGTAGCGGAATTGGATTTAACGCCAATGCCTTACGAACTTCTGAAGCCCCATGGGCTGGTGCTGGTGTAGAAATTCGCAAAACCAGTAAGACCTACCAACTCGTCGTCACTCAAGATCACTACAGTATGGAGGGGAGAAACCTCGTTCGTGTCGGAACGATAGGGGAGTATCACCACAATACTGAGTTTGTGAAGGAGATGGGCGAAGATCCTGCGCCGGATATGACGCTCTATCCCCCAGTAAAGTACGATGAGCGCGCCTGGGGAATGACTATTGATCTCAGCTCCTGTATCGGCTGTAACGCCTGCACCATCGCCTGCCAAGCTGAGAACAACATTCCGGTAGTAGGCAAGAAACAAGTCGGCATCGGTCGCGAAATGCACTGGATTCGCGTTGACCGCTACTATACTGGTGAGCTCGACAACCCTGAAACAGTGCATCAGCCTGTGACCTGCATGCAGTGCGAAAATGCCCCCTGCGAACCTGTCTGTCCAGTTGGCGCTACGGTTCACAGCAAAGAGGGCTTAAATGACATGGTCTACAACCGCTGTGTGGGCACTCGCTATTGCTCGAATAACTGCCCATATAAAGTACGGCGGTTCAACTTCTTCCTCTATCAAGATTGGGATACGCCGTCGCTTAAGATGCAACGTAATCCTAACGTCACTGTCCGTAGTCGCGGCGTTATGGAAAAGTGCACCTATTGTGTGCAACGGATCAATGCGGGGCGCATTACAGCAGAGAAGGAAGATCGGCAAATACGTGATGGCGAGGTCGTCACTGCGTGTCAAGCCGCCTGCCCAGCCGATGCGATCGTGTTCGGTGATATTAATGACCCGAACAGCCGTGTAGCAAAGACAAAGGCCTCTCCCTTAAACTATGGATTGCTGACCGATTTGAATACACGCCCGCGCACGACTTATTTAGCGCGACTCAAGAACCCAAATCCGGAGATCGAGAATGTCTAGTGCGGCTCGGCCTGTTCCTCAGCAATACACCGGTGAGAATCAAGTCCCGCCCATCATGGGTCCTGGGCTCACCTACCGATCGATTACTGAAAAGATTAGCGATGTCGTATTGTCGGGGCATATTCCCACTAGTTGGTTCGTCGCCCTCGCCATCGGTCTAATGGGCATCGGTTCGCTGACTATCTCAGCCGTGGTGCTGCTCGTCGTTGGTACCGGGATTTGGGGTGTCACTATTCCAACTGGCTGGGGTTTTGCGATTATCAACTTTGTCTGGTGGATCGGAATCGGTCACGCTGGAACATTGATTTCGGCTGTTCTGCATCTGTTGAACCAGCAATGGCGTACCTCAATCAACCGGTTTGCCGAGGCAATGACATTAGTTGCGGTGTTGTGCGCGGGCATGTTCCCGCTACTCCACACTGGACGTCCGTGGTTGGCCGCGTATTGGCTGTTCCCTTATCCGAACACGATGGGGGTATGGCCGCAATTCCGTAGCCCACTTATTTGGGACGTATTTGCGGTAAGTACCTACCTCACTGTTTCACTGCTGTTCTGGTACGTCGGTTTGGTTCCTGACCTTGCGGCGATGCGTGATCGGGCGAAGAGCAAAATTGGCCAGACCATCTATGGGATGCTAGCGATGGGCTGGCGTGGGTCAGCTTTGCACTGGCAACGGTACGAAATCGCATATCTCCTGCTCGCTGGGATTTCAACGCCACTGGTTGTGTCGGTGCATTCAATCGTGAGCTTCGACTTCGCGGTGTCGATCATTCCTGGTTGGCATACGACCATCTTCCCGCCCTACTTCGTGGCTGGTGCGGTCTATGCCGGGTTTGCGATGGTGTTCACCTTGGGTATCCCGTTGCGATCCGTATATAAACTGGAAGACTTCATCACCATGAGGCACATAGACAACATGGCCAAAGTGATGTTGGCGACCGGGCTCTTCGTTGCCTACGGCTACGCGTTAGAGGCGTTCATCAGTCTAGTCTACGCCGCTAATGACCATGAAAGCTTCATGATGACCAACCGCATGTTTGGTCCGTACGGTTGGTCATATTGGACACTTGTGTTGACGAACATTCTGATCCCTCAGCTTTTATGGTTCCGGCGGATACGACAAAGTGTTGGCATGTTGTTCCTGATTTCGATGTCGATTAACGTGGGGATGTGGCTCGAACGGTTTGTAATCGTCGTTACGAGCCTACACCGTGACTTCCTGCCATCGTCATGGGGGATGTATTACCCAACGATCTGGGATTTAGGTCTTTTCATTGGCACCCTCGGGTTCTTCTTGACGCTGATGCTATTGTTTGTCCGTGGACTCCCAGCAATTTCTATCGCAGAAATGCGCTTGCTCTTGTTCGAGAAGAAACACCACGGCAAGCATCACGAAAAATCTCACGCAGAGGAGGCGGCGGCATGAGTTCAGCACCCGCAGACAAAAAGCCGTCACTCTATGGCATGATGGCCGAATTTGATTCACCCGATGCGTTGATGGCAGCCGCACACAGTGCACGCAAAGCTGGCTACACGAAGATGGATGGCTACTCGCCGTTCCCGATCGAAGAACTCGATGAAGCGCTCGGGTTCAAAAAATCCTGGTTACCAGCTTTCGTTCTTATCGGTGGCCTGTGTGGGCTCGCGCTGGGATACGGACTCCAATACTGGGTTTCGGTGATCGACCTCCCTCTTATGGTAGGGGGCAGGCCATATCATAGTTGGCCGTCGTTTATCCCGGTGACCTACGAGTTGATGATCTTACTGGCATCGATCTCTGCTGTGGTTTCCATGTTTGCTTTGAACGGATTGCCGATGCCGTATCATCCGGTCTTTAACGTTGACCGGTTCGGTATGGCATCGACCGACCGCTTCTTTCTTTGTATCGAAGCGGCTGATCCTAAGTTTGATCTTGGGAAAACAAAAAGTTTCCTTGAACAGTGCCAGCCAACGCACATCTCAGAGGTCGAACCGTAGCGCTATGGTATCACCTATCATACATAAGACTGGACTGTTGGGGCTGTTACTCGGGAGTCTCCTCGTAACCGCCGGTTGTCGGCAAGATATGCATGACCAGCCGAAGTTCAAGCCGTTGCGAGCTAATCCCTTTTTTAGTGATGGTCGTTCCGCTCGTCCGCTCGTCACTGGAGTAGTCGCACGCGGCACCCTGCAAGACGATGTGCATTTATATACTGGTCGGGTGAATGACGAATTTGTGACCACGTTTC
>JAYVFX010000274.1:0-11356 GCA_043772795.1 Deltaproteobacteria bacterium | reverse complement strand
GGTTGTTCTCTCCATCGCGGGCTCTGTAGACCCCACTCTCTGTGATTCTTTCCTTCAGGAGTTTGCGCATTTCCGCATTCACCATCGCGTCGAGGAGGAAGCGCCGGGGGACACCCTGTTCGGTCAGTCTCGTCATCGCCACCTGCCGTAGCTCGTCTCGTTCCACTTCAGACAGGTCGAGCAGCTTGGCTGCGAACTCTTGTCCCTCGGAACTCGCTTCTAACATCCAGACATTACTCTCAGTCGTTTTTTGTATCCGCCTTTTTTGCTGCTTTACAGTCCTCTCTCCAAGGGCCTCCCCGATGATGTGGGGGAGGATGCCAATCGACTGCACGCGTCCGCCAAATTTGTCCGCAAGATTCCTTACTATCCAGTCCAGTGCAAAATCCACCTCCTCAAGAGAATAGCCCTGATTCTGCACTAAGTTTTGCAGCATCTCGACACCGGAACGCGTCTTCTCCCGACTTGGTCTGCTCTGCCCTAGTTGTTCATAGAAGGACACGATGCGATCTTGGTATGAATCCTCGACGGTGACCTCGGCATGCACGGTAAGCGGCAGTTGTAACTGCGAACCAATCGCGTCCATTGTGTCATCCTTCAGGCTCACTTCGGAAACGCTAATCTCATCCGTCTTTGTCTTTGGTGCTTTTTTTTGATCTTGGTCGAAGATCCACTTCGGCCCTGGCCACCAGCGTATGGTTCCCGTCCATTTTCCTGAGGGATCTACCGGATAGTCATACGATGCAACAAACTTTTCTCGTAATAACTCGTCGTTAGACGGGTCGAGTTGCTGCTGAACCCGGGACAGTTGCTGATACACCTGGATATCAAGCAACGCGCACAGGTCGTGGTAACGCTTCGTATACGGGTGTCCATTCGCAGCAAACCAGCCGTTATCCAAGAGCGGGTACAGGGCCTTCGAGATACTGCGAGTGAGACGATGATGGAATTTGAGATCAATCGGGCGGCTGTACAAGTAAAAGTAATTCTCCACGAACCAGTCAGCGAGCCACACGAAATTCTGCGAGGCAATTTCCCCGTTGGGTAATGGCCGCCCAACGTGTACATACTTGCGAAAGAGAGGCTCGATTCCGATACGAACATCCAACTTGCGCTCACGCGCATTAAAGAGTTCGCCGTGGATGGTCGTCGAGTTGAGTCGTTCGATCCATGACCGCACGGCTCCATGTCCACGGCCATTTTTTGTTCTGCCAGCTTTAGCAATTAATTCGCGGCTCGAGAATCCGATCGGGGAGGGAAGTCGGGGACGGAGCACAGGACGTCCGTCGACGTCAAGTCGTACAAGCTCCGCTTGCTCATCGCAGATCTTTAAAAAAGCTCGATAAAAGTCCAAATCTTCGGCGTTTGGAAATCCGTACTTCATCGAAGGGACAATTTCGATGCGCCGACTATCGGATAACACGATGACTTTAGACTTTTGCTTCTCGTCCAGTGCTCGACGAGCATATCTAGCCGAAAAATAACCAATTGTCTCTAAGTTTTGCTCAGCTGGTACATAATCAACTGACCACGACATGAGGGTTATTTGACTGTTCTTCTGTACTTTCCTAACTTCTACTGCCTTGTCCATATGGATTCCATTTCTTGTCTTTACTGAAAAAAAATTCTCCCTCGCCGCCCGGGAGAGAGTAGTAGAAAATAGTAGAACATAGGAGAGCACTTATACACAATAGGTAAGTACCTGTCAATAAAAGATTTTTTTCATTATCGATTTACTCTACTGTCCCCACTTCTTTACTTTTCTGTCCCCACTAATTTACTCTACTGTCCCCATTTCTTTACTCTACCGTCCCCGCCATTATTCTACTGTCCCCACTTTTTTACGTTACTGTCCCCATCTTTTTCCTCGGTAGTTTCTGTTCATGGAACACCGACTTTCGGGTCAGAACGAATCGAAAATTCAATAGTTCCACGGCAAAAGGAATTTACTTAACTGTCCCCGGCTTGGTTGATAGCTTTTTTTGCCTCTTATCCAGAGTTTTTTGTATTGCTCAGCTAACGGACTTGAGAGGGAAACAACTGCGAGATTACTCTTTCAAAGTAAGCATAGGTTTCTTTTATGTTGGCTAGATAATTGATAATACTCGTTTTATATGTTGAAAGAGACTATGTTTTATTAATGTAAATGGAGAGATTGTAGCGTACGGTTGCAGTGGCAAGAGTGGGCAAGGACGAATGGCCGAGGCAAGACTGGATACTGCCTCTCTTGAAATTTACTCTACTGTCCCCGCATTTTGGCAGTACGTAACAACGCGCTCTTTACTCAAGTGTCCCCAGGTCGGGAAGCAAAACCGGTTGTCTTTTTTCGCTTCGTATGCCTGGGAGCAACGATAGCAATACGTGGTGAGGTGTCGCCGGAATTTGGTTAATCTGGAGAAGGAGAGATTGGGTACAGCGGAGGTGCTTATGCTACTGTCCCCACGGTCAGGGAAACGAGATACAGGGTCTGCGAGATTCTTGATTTGAGGTGTGTCTCCTCTTTCCCCATAGCCTACTGGTACTTGTAGTATCAGGAACCGAGTTTGTGTATGGTGTACCTTCGGCTGTAGCCGAAGGTATCGAGGCAGTGGATTTTGTACTGATGCTTTTGCAACTCGACGATTGAACTTGCAAATAAAACACGTTAAGTGCATCTGTCTGTCAATGTTGTCCCTTACGGATTGCTGCGTTACTCTATGAACCCTCAGTCTTTGAATTCAATAGAGGAACTTTTTCAGGAAGTTCCAGCGCGTTATCGTGCTGAGCTGGAAAGTGTACTGCAATCGCTTTCTTCGGCTACGATAGACAAGTGGGTTATGAGTGGAACGCTGCGTGAATGGATCGGGCAGAGTTCCAACCTATGTGTCGCCCGGACACCTCGGCGTGATGAGACCCTCTCTCGGCTCATTGCTGCTATTCCCACGCTGCTACCGCATCTCGAAGGAGGGGAGATTGCTGAGTGGGTTCGGGCAGCGTTAGATATCGAGTCGGTGTATCTTGAAGTATTCTCCTCGGTACCCTCACAGCTCAGTGCGCTCGATATGACTGACCGCACAAACGTGTACCGTCTCACACGAACTGCAGCATACCGCTCTCCTCACGCCGCCGCTCTACTGTACCAAGATTTGCCTGCAACACTCATGCAAGTGTCTCAGGATCTGCGCGGTCTCTTGGTGCGATGTTTACAAACGGCGGCATTGTTTGATCCCACACCTTTGCCTGCGGTGCTTCCACTTGTCGGACCGACATTTCGGGCATTACCCCAAGCAAGCCACTATCCACTCCTTGAGCGGATCGCCAGACTCGCGCAAACGCTTCCGGCCGCCGTGGCACGGTTGTTCCGTACGCTTACGCGCGCATACGACGCTGTCGGTGAAACCGGTATTGTTGCCTGGATTCTGACCGGGGAAGAGCTTGCCAAGAAGAATCCACAAGCCGGGGAGGCTTTTTTTGCTCTCGAATCCCGCACCAGTCTGCTGTTTCTCTCTGGTAGTTCTGTTCAAGTCTCATTGAGTGACATTTACGGTTTCTTGTTGCGGTATCTTCACATGATGTCGGGGGTAAGCGTCGAGCTCAAAGAGGACCCCCTTATTGCCATACCCCCACCCTTAGCCGACTTCGACGGTGAACGTGTACCGCTGCCGCCCTCTGTTGATGTCTTTCCTACTTACGAAGACAATCTTCGCTTATACTGCGCCCTTGCCGCCCAACACGCCGGGCGTCTTGTCTTTGGTACGTACGATTGTTCGATCGAGCAATTGTGGAGTCAGCTGCCAACTGTTGCACGGGAGGCTCTCGCACAGGATGGAACTATCCCCGACGATCTGTTTGCCTTCTTTGATCGTTTTCCCCACCCAGAACAAATGGAAGCATTATTCTTGATCTTGGAAAACGAGCGGATTAACGCCCGTCTGGCAAACACGTACCCTGGGCTTCTCGCCGACTTGGAATGGATAAAGTCCCAGGTCAATTTGTGTCCGCCGACCGTCGCCTTTTTGCTGCGGCAGTTACCGTCAGGTGTTGCGCCGCAATTACCCGGCGAGGCCACTGTCTACGATTCGCTCCTGATGGCCACAGATCTCTATGTGTCGATGACGTTGTCACGTGGACCTTTCAGGGAACGCTCGTTTGAGGACGATTTCCCACAGTGGAAAGATGGTTCACCGTCAGAACAAGTTGTGCAGCAAGAAGACCATGCTGCCGGGGTGATGGTAGAATCTGCGCAGCTCTCAGAGCAACAGCGCGAAACTTGGCGTCGTCTGGTGGAAGCTTTGCGTGAACGAGGTGGGAAGGGTGGAACACGTCAGCCAAGGACTCAAGGACCAGTGATCACTCTCGTCGGTGACTCTAGTAGCGCGGCTGAACCTAATGATGACGCTACGCGCCGTAAATCTTCCCGTGGCCGACGTTCCTCTGGGGTTGCAGAGTTTGGCTATCTCTATGATGAGTGGGATTTCCTGATTGATGACTACCGTCCGCAATGGTGTGAATTGCGGGAACGAGCAATCCCCGGTGACGACGGTGGATTTTTTTCACGTACGCTAGCTACTCACGCAGAAATCACTGCTGAGATCAAGAGAGAATTTCAGCGGCTACGTCCGCGTCAATATCGCCATGTGAACGGTCTTGAGTACGGCGAGGAGATCGATATGAATGCGGCCGTCGCTGCACGAGTTGATCTCCGCAGTGGCCTGGCACCATCTCCAAAGCTCTACACTGCGCGGCAACCGTTAGCGCGCGACGTTGCCGCGCTTTTTCTCCTGGATTTGAGTGCTTCGACGGATGCCGCAGTGGGTGATGGCGAAGGCAAGGTGATCGATCGAATGAAAGAGGCGCTCGTACTGTTGACGACGGCACTGGAGGAGATCGGCGACACGTATGCTGTCTACGGCTTTTCGAGTTACGGTCGTCGCAACGTCGAAGTGTATCCGGTGAAAAGCTTCAATGAAACGCTCTCCGAAGGGGTGAAGGCACGGATTGGGGGGCTAGTGCCGCAGCATAGCACGCGGATGGGGCCAGCGGTGCGACATGCGACACGGAAGCTTCGCGATTTGTCGTCGCGTGCGAAGTTCCTTGTCCTTCTAAGTGACGGATACCCGGAAGATGCCGACTATGGCCCGAGTCATGCTGCTCCGACCTACGGTGTGCGAGATACGATGATGGCACTGCGAGAAGCAGAGCGCAGCGGAGTACTCTCTTTTTGTCTCACCATTGATAAAACTGGGCGTGACTATTTGCGGGAAATGTGTGCCTCGTCACGATATATGATCATAGAGGATGTGAGCTCCCTGCCTGCAGAGCTACCCAAGATTTATCAACGGTACATCAGAATGCAGAGTACGTAGACCTATCTTCCCTTGCCTCCTACCCGGCAAAAGGCGTAGAAAATGGATCAACCTACGCCGCGTTGATTCGGCGTCGTAAAACTATCGAATAAAGAAGGAGTCTATATGGCCAAAGATTTCACTATTTGTATTGGCACTGTCGGTGCTGGTGTATGGTATAGTCCCAATGGCGGCGAGAAGTGGCGCCGCAGCAAGATGGTTTTACCTTTCCATGCTGAACCAGGAGAGGTGCAGATCCGAGCGTTAGCCGTCTATCCCAACAATCCGCAGCGTCTACTCGCAGGCTCTGAGGTTGGCATCTATCGCAGTGAGGATAAAGGCGCGAGCTGGGAATTAGTGGACTCCCCAATGGATGGACAGCAGATCTGGTCACTGGCAGTGCATCCTACGAATCCTGAGATCATCTATGCAGGTACCAAGTCGCCGGCTGTGTATCGCTCGTTCGATGGCGGCAAAAAATGGGAGCAAGTCGCGATTACTATCGCTGATCGCTGTTTCGCCGGTGCCCCGAAAGTAACCAATATCGTCTTTGACCCGCGTGATCCGAACACCATCTGGGTTGGTGTCGAGATTGATGGCGTGTACTGCAGCCGTGATGGTGGTAACTCGTGGGTCCACTTGCCGCCCCTTGGTAAAGACATGCTGAATCAGGACCTTCACGGCCTCGCTGTCTGTCGAAGCCAGCCAACAAAACTGCTCGCTACGACACCCGACGGCATCTGGGCAAGTACGACGGAAGGAGAAAACTGGTCGTTACATGGGTTTCCAAAATTCTTCGAACGAGATCAGATCTCGTACTGCCGCGGTGTTGCCCTCAAGGTCGATAATCCGGACGTTATGTTTGTCGGTAACGGTGATTTTATTCCCGGACGCACTGGTGCGATCCAAAGGTCTACGGACGGTGGGAAAACGTGGAAAGCGGCTTCCCTCTCGGCGGAACCTAATTCTACTATTTACTGGTTTGCCACGCACGCTGCTGATCCTGACGTGATCGTCGCTAATAGTCTCAACGGCTACGTGTACACAAGTGTGGACGCTGGAGAGTCGTGGAAGAAAGTGAAGCAAGAGTTTGGTGAGATCCGCGCGGTCGCGTGGGTACCGAACTAAAATTTCCGCACAATAAAAAATCCCCCCGCACTTCAACGACAATACGTGAAGCAGGGGGGGTTCTTTGAGGAGCGCAGAACTATACTAACGTCCTTGCCGTAACAAACGACCAGGTGTTGCACCGGTGCACTTGCCATCACGGAAAGTGACTTCGCCATTGACGACAATCGCGTGGTAGCCTTTGGCGCGTTGGATGCGACGCCACTCTCCACCCGGGAAGTCGTGCACAACCTCACCGATCCAGTCGGGCTCGATGCCTAAGCCATTCAGATCGTAAACCACAACATCGGCTGCCCAGCCGGGTCGTAGCGCACCACGATCGTGGAACCCTGCTGCTTTCGCGGGCAGCGCTGATAACCGATAGTGAGCTTCTTCCAACGTAATGCGTTGCTCGTCACGCACCAGCCAGCTCAGGAAGTCTGTGGTAAACGCACCGCCGGTGAAGAACTTCGTGTGTGCCCCACCATCAGAGACGCCAGGGAAGGTATAATCTGAGTCGTTAATCATCTCGGCCATGAATTCGCCGTTGAAACCCTTATTAGGGCCAAGGAATTCAACGTTGAGGTCACTGGCAATCGACAGGTCGAGCATAACGTCGATCGGAGTCTTGTTCTCTTCCTGGGCAATCTGGCCGAGGGATTTTCCGAGGTATTTTTCTAGTTCCGGCTTTCCACCATCATTCTGAACGAGTAATCCAGGAATCGAGCCGCCTACACCGGCCTGAATGACCTGCAATCGACGATCCGCCTCTTCAGCTTCGCGTTTCACGGCTTCGCGTAGTGCGGGGTTCTGCATCTTCGCCAGTTTCTCTTTCTTCGTACCAGTGGTGAGCTCACGCCACGCCGGGCTGGCATCGTACAGGTTCCAGTGTTCCAACGTGAAGGCAAAGCCAGTACGGACAGTACCAGTTTGGCCGTAAATCGGCAGACCTTTGGCGCGCACACGTTCGAGCCACTGCAAGCTGCGTCGGTGCACTTTAGGGTCCTTACGAGATGGCACGATTGCGTTGTGCAGGACCGGGCGTTGCGCTGTTTCGGCTAATTTTTCGAGAAACGCAAGATCGCGCTTAATTTCACCCGCAGACTGGGTGATCTGAATGAACCCGTCACCACGTCGACGCAGGACCTCGGCAAGATTGAGAATGTCAGCATCGACCATCGTGTCAGTCACCATTGGTGATCCGTCGTAGTCCGCCTGGACGGAATTTGGACCCAGGCGCTGGAGCGAAAAACCACACAATCCCGCATCCATGCCTTCGTTCAGCAACCGTTGCATTTCTCGACGTTCGGCTTCTGTGGCTGGACGGCTTTTCGCCGCTTCCAGACCCATCACGTATGTCATCAGCGATGCCGTCGGCATATACTGGATGCAGTTCACACCCTTGGTGGTGCGGTCGAGTGAGTCAAGGTATTGCGGGATTGTTTCCCAATCCCAGGTCATCCCGACTTTCATCGCGTCATAGGGAATGGCTTCCGTCCGCGTCATTGTTAGCATCGACCGCTCCTGGAAGTCAGGTTTCACTGGGGCAAAGCCAAACCCGCAGTTACCTAGCACCACCGACGTGACGCCATGCCAGCCAGAGATAGTGCAATACGGGTCCCAGCGAATCTGCGCGTCATAATGGGTATGCAAATCGACAAACCCTGGCGCGACGATCAGACCGCCAGCATCAATCACCTTCTTAGCGGCGCCCGGCGCCGTACCACCCACCTGCGCAATCTTGCCATCCTTAATCCAAACGTCGGCTTGTCGGCGTGGTGCTCGTGTTCCGTCTACGACTGTGCCACCTTTAACGTGAAGATCATACTCAGCCATCTTTGGTTCCCTCCTTAAGCTTCGTGCGGTTAGGACCGTTCTTTTCTACGTCTAGTCTTTCGACTAGTACTTTCGCCTCTTTTGTCAACTATATCCTATGGTTTGGTCGACAGTCTATGGTTTTCTCATTATCCCTGGTAGCTTACGCATTCAAACGGGCAATGACCTTGATTTCGACGAGTCCACCAGGAAAAGCTAACTCCGTGATGCCGATCGCGGTCCACGAAGGGTAGGGGGCCTTCATGTAGTGATCCTTGACTTTCATGAAAGTGGTGAGGTTCTTTTGCAAACCAACATGAAAAGTCGTCATTTCAATCACCTCGTCAAAGGTGACACCTGCGGTGGTCAGCACCGATTGCAGTGAGTCAAACGCTTGCGTGAACTGCGTTTCCGGATCTGGGGAAAGTTTGCCGTCAGCACCGACACCAATGACGCCAGAACAGTAGAGGCGGTTTCCGTCCTTCACCGCTGGTGCGAAATGGAACTGCTCGTAATAATGCTCCTGACCTTTGGGAATGACTACTTCTTTCTTGTTCATGGCTCGTCCTCCTTTGCAGATAACAGCGTCTACGCTGGACATACCATTACACTGGACTTTTGTATTTGCTCTCTTGTTCGAGCCACCAATCGATCCCGACCTTCTTAAAAATATCCATCGGACTGAGGATCGGTCCGTCAGACCAATCGGTCCCGTGTTCGCGCAGTCCTGCCAATGCATTCTCGATTGCTAACGTCGCTGCCATTAACCCCACCACCGGAAAGATAACGATCTTATAGCCAAGTTTTTCCAATTCTGACACTGTTAGTGCTGGAGTTTTCCCGCCAGGGACTTGATTGCTCAGCAGAGGTGCTTTGATCTCGCGGGCCACACGCTCGATTTCTTCGCGGCTTTGCGGCGCTTCAACAAAAATGACATCAGCTCCGGCTTCGCGATAGCGCAAGCTCCGTTCAATCGCATCATCGAGTCCGTTGACCGCCCGAGCATCGGTACGGGCAATGATCACGAAATCTGGGTCGTTACGATTTTCTGCTGCCGCCCGAATCTTCTCAGCGAACTCCTTCATCGGAATGACTGCTTTACCGGCGATATGGCCGCATTTTTTGGGAAAGACTTGATCTTCGAGATGCAATCCCGCGACACCTGCGCGTTCATATTCACGAACGGTACGAATGACATTCAGTGCATTGCCGTAGCCGGTATCGGCATCTGCAATAACCGGGAGTGAGACGCAACTCGCGATACGCCCGGCGTGGGTGGCCATCTCGGTGAGCGTGGTAAGGCCGACATCGGCATGGCCGATGGCAGATGCCGCGGTTCCCGCTCCCGTCATATACACCGTACGGAACCCCTGCCGCTCGATGAGACGAGCTGACAGACCATCATATGCTCCCGGAGCAACAATGATTCCTGGTTCTGTGAGCATTTGCCGAAGCTGAGTCGTAGCGCGCACAATCGTTACCCTCCTCTCATGTTCCCTCTTCCAGACAGTCGGCAGTCACTGCTACCGCTCGGAAGGGTCACTGATGTCCATGGTGATACACATTTTCTTGCTCATGGGCAAACCCAGACTGGCTATTCATCTGGCCATGTGGATTGTGGTAGGTTTCCTATCCACACTGCGAGATGAGCGGCGTGATACGGAGGCGTTATGGCGTTACCTAAACTTGGCGTGCTTGGGTTTTTCGATACGTTACGTGGCAAAGAAATCGGGCCGTTTGCGCGGAAGGTCGAGCAATTGGGCTATGGCGCCCTTTGGGTACCAGAAATTATGGGCCGAGAGATTTTCTCGCTTTCGACGTACGTGCTGAGTCAGACCGAACGACTTACGGTCGGGACTGGCGTCGCCATTGCGTACACCTATGAACCGATTGCGGCGATGGGAGCTGCACGTGCCTTGAGTGAATTGTTTGATAATCGCTTTATTCTTGGCCTCGGTGTCAGCAACAAAACGTACAATGCGCGTCGCGGTGTTGCATACGATAAGCCAGTGGCTTTTATGCGCGACTACATCGCAAAAATGAAAGCCGCGCCGTACAACGCGCCAAAGCCACAGCATGAGCCTCCGATTGTGCTGGCGGCGATGATGCCAAAGATGCTGCAACTTGCCGCAGCGGAGACTCACGGTACGCTGACCTACTTTACGACGACTGAACAAGTGGCGGGGTACCGCAAAATGCTCGGACCGCAACCCTGGCTCGCTGCTGTACAGTTAGTGATGCTCGAAACTGATGCCAGCAAAGCACGAACCGCAGCACGTCGCTATATGCAGATCTATATGGCGATCGACCATTATCTGCATCGTTTGCGTGCCCTGGGCTTCTATGATGAGGACTTTACCAACGGTGGCAGTGATCGTTTGGTCGATGCGATCGTGGCGTGGGGGAGCGAAACGCAAATACGCGATCGGATGGCCACCCAATTTAATGCTGGAGCGAATCATGTCTGTATCGTGCCGCTCCGTTCGGATGGTGGACTTGGTGCGGATGATCGTGGACTCGAAGCGCTTGCACCACGCTAACTTTGCATAAGGCGGTCACTACGCAGAAAACCGGTCAGCGTGGTCATACGTTCGTCAATAACCAAGTCCGTTAGGACTTCTCCGTCGTGGCTCACAAATTCAAGTTCGCGACTGACAAATCCGATCACGAAGGCTGCCCGAGAATGTTAGCGGACGTCGACAATCAACAAAGTGTGATTCTGAGCACTGCTGGACCGATTCACGGCACGTTTGCGCAGGAGTAGTACGCTAAGGTTGTATTGGCCTATCAAGTCCTCCACCTTGGATGAAGGAGAGACATTTTTATGTTTTCCGTGTTCCTCTATGTATTGCGATCCCGTCAGGGCATGCTGCGGCCTTGGTGATGGGTGTCATGAGGGGAAAAATCGCTTGATGTTAGCGCTTTGACGGAAGGGAAGGTCCACAAAAGCCAGCTGGGATGATCCAAGATTATACGTTGATAAACATTGGCGGTCGGTCGTTGGTGTAAGGTTAGGCTTCGTAAGCAAATAAGTGTTACATTTTCAGCGTAACCACTGGTACACTTCACCGTCATGGACTCTACCCTGACAGGCTAACACCACGGTTCAC
>JAYVFX010000273.1:0-4460 GCA_043772795.1 Deltaproteobacteria bacterium | reverse complement strand
TGACTCGCGCGTATGGCCGCGGTATCTCCCGTCCTCTCATTGCGCTGCCCACGGGTACGGGCAAAACAGTGGTCTTTGCTCATCTCGCCAAGCAGCGCCCGGGACGCTGCCTCGTCCTGGTCCACCGAGATGAACTCATTCGCCAGGCCCACGATAAACTCACAGAGATTCTGCCTGGCGTCGCTCTGGGCGTCGTGAAAGCTCAAGAAGACGACCATCACGCACCAGTAGTCATTGCGTCCGTTCAGACCTTAGCGCGCCCGAAGCGGCTGGACCGGATGACATGGGACTTCGCCACCGTGATCGTGGACGAAGCGCATCATGCGGTCGCTCCGACGTATCGCCGAATTCTGGAACGGACCGGTTCGTTCAAGAAAGGAGGGCCGCTGACGCTGGGCGTTACTGCTACGCCGATCCGTGGGGGCCGTGTCGGCCTCGAGAGTGTTTTCCAAAAGATCGTGTACCGCAAGAGCATGCTCGAAATGATTATGGCCGGATACCTGGCCGATCTTCGTGCGGTACAGATTCAGCTGCACGCCGACTTCCGTCAATTGCGGACGCGCGCCGGGGATTTCGTGGATGCGGAAGTGGCGAACATGCTGTTACAAGCGGATGCACCAGAGCATATCCTTGCGGCCTACCAAGAACATGCCCCTGGCCGGAAGGCGCTGCTCTTTACGCCCACCGTCCATCTCGCCGAGGTAATGGCGGAGCTTTTCAATGGTGCAGGCATTGCCACGGAATGCGTGAGCGCCACGACACCCCTTGAGGACCGGCGTGCACTGTTGCACCGCTTTCGCACGGGAGCGACGCGTGTCATCACGAATTGTGGAGTGCTCACGGAAGGCTACGATGAGCCCTCGGTGGACTGTGTGATTGTGGCGCGTCCAACCCAAAGCACGCCGCTCTTCACCCAAATGGTGGGCCGTGGGACGCGGATCTATCCGGGCAAAGCCGACTGCCTGGTGATCGACGTGGTGGGTGCCACCATCCACCATCATCTGGCCAGTGTCGCCTCCCTGACCGGCTTGCCGTTGCACGCGTTACGCGCCCGTACGGTCAGGGAAGCGCACGAGGAACTCGAACAGTACGAAGAGCGCAAGCCGGTCAGCGCTCAAACGACGGCGCGCGCGGTCGACCTGTTTCGCCAGCGGCCGTTGCACTGGCTGAAAGTGGAAGAGGTATTTTCTTTGTCGCTGGGGGACCAGGGATGGATTCTGCTCTCGCCCGAAGGGAATGAGGCAACACGCTGGCGGGCAAGCGTCATCTCGCCAAACGGAGATCATACAGACTTAGCCTCAGGATACTCGCTCCCGTATATTCAAGGCATTGCCGAGGATCATGCCCGCAAAGTGGGAGCGGGGGGGCTGACGAATCCGAAGGCATACTGGCGGCAAAACCCCGCCAGTGACAAACAGATCAATATCCTTCGCTATATGCGCGTTCCCTATGCGTTGCCACTCACCATGGGTGAGGCGTCCGACTTGATCACGCAGGAGAAGATGAGAGGGGCGGTGATGCGCGCGGCAGCGAGAGGGTTTCGCGTAGCAGACAGTTCCAAAACAGCCAACGCTTGTGAGCGGTAAGAGTTATGGACGCTCTCCGCATCCCAAGTCAGACACGCCGAACGTAGTGAGCGCAGGCGAGATCAACGAGCGATTATCCGGACCGCGAGGATTGACCGCCGTAGAGAGTATACGGGTTGGAGAGAACGGACCGAGCTTCTCGAAGGATCTTTCACATGCGGGTTGATAGCCTTTCACCATATCGCTGAAGAAATACGGAATGCCGACAACGAACGCCTTGAAGCAGGGTATCCCCAATACCGGAGCTTTAGAAACACACTATGAGCATAGAGCCCGTTTAATGTTAACTTTTCGGACTGTAGAATAGGAGACAATCAAGCAAATTGTTAAGCTTGCAGTTTAGAGTTTGATCTCTACAGGGAGGAATCGTGAAGAGGAAAAAGGTAGCCACCTTGATTAAGTACGCCAAAAATCTTGGAGCATTCTATCCAGAGCTTAGTAATCATTTCCTCTGTCCAACCTGTTTGGAGACTTTTCCTCTCGATCAACGATCAAAGATAACCGATGCCCATATTGTACCTCTCAGCGCAGGAGGCGGAATGAAGACTTATGCCTGCAAGGGATGCAATAGTCGCTTTGGCTCAAAGCAAGATAAGTGGATGGGAGAGTATGTAAGATTGAGGAAGAGAGGAGAATCAATATTCCATACCGCTTTGAAAAAGAACTACTTAGAAATAGAGGGCGTTCGAGCAGGTGGTACGTTTGAAGCAAAGCCAGACGGAAGTTTTGATTTTGTCGTTTTTAAAGAGAAGATGTCGCCAGAGACCTTTGAGATCATGAAAGGGAAGTTTGAAGAAGGACAAAGAGTAGGCAGGATGAATGTCACTATTCCCTTTCCACTACTGGAAAATAAACATCTTGTGAATATTGGCTTTTTAACCTCAGCGTATCTACTCTGGTTTAAGGAGCTAGGATACTCATGGGTTTTACAGGATCACCTTCAGCCAATCCGCGATCAGATACGAAACCCAGATGAAAAGATTATTCCTCAAAACTTCATAGTAAAGTGCGAAGGTACAGTATTTAACAATCCATGGATCGGCGTAACTTACATCCGTGACGAGCTTGCACTCGTAATGGGTATGACAGATTACCTTGCCTTTCTTCCTCCAGTCGATAGCAAGCAATTTTATTCGAGGATAGGAAACGACTTTAGCAATTGTAGCATTACTTATGAACGATTGAACTTTCCTGTAAAATGGCTCTACGAGACGCCCCTTGGTGTTATCTATGGGAACAGATTGGTTATTGCAGCAGACTCAATTTTAAAGGGAACAGTAGTAGGCGACATTCTTTTTTTCCCAGCAGATGGCAACCCTCCTCAGATACTCAAACGGGTCTCCGACGAACAAGCCAAAGAAATAGAAAAACTACCGAACGTAAGAAGAGGCAGTACCAGACTTCAGCGCCAGCCCCCTGAAAAGGAAACTGGAAGACACAATAAAATTAACCATTAGTGAGTACAATAATTCTACCCTTCCGACTTATGGTTTGCGTCCGAATATTCCTGATTTTTTATACACATTTTCACCCTAATAAAATCAGCCACTTACACGTCCGGGCAATCGATTTGAAAATGCGCTCATGAAAACTCCCTCTGCCAGGGTATCTCCCGAAGATTACACTTCGTGCGGGAACTCGCGGTTTACTCACTGATTGTCAGTGATAGGAGCCCTGCATTTGTGATTTTCTGTTCACCATGAGTGTTGCGTGCCAAACGTAGAGTGACCGCGCTCCTTCTGTTGGCTTACGTACTCAACTTCACTGGATTACACAAAGGAATAGAACAGAATGAGGAACGCCGGGCTCTATGTGAGAGGAGTCCATCGTTTCTTCTTGATGATGAACGTGGGCAGAGAAATAGTGGCAGCGATTCCTTCGCAGCGTCACGAAGCCATTTGCCTTCTCTTAGCTCTTAGGTTAAGAGAGGAGCATGAAGCGTGAAGCTTTTGGATCTCTCTTGCGGTCAATTCGAGAAGCATCGGGAAAGAGCATGGGTGCTCTCGCTCGCCATCTCGAAATATCCGGCGCTTTTCTCTCTGAGGTCGAACAAGGTCGTCGTGCTCCACTCACTCGCGAAAAAATCATCAAAGCTGCGGCATTTCTCAACACTGATCCTCTACCACTTATCATGGCCGCCTTTGAGTGGAGCGGAGAATTCACGTTAAGGGTTCAACACGCAAGCAAACGAGCACGAGAAGTCGGCGCTTCCCTTGCATTTCGTTGGGAGAGTCTAAGTGAGAAAGATCTGGAAGCGATCGCAAAGATACTAACGCGGAGAGAAATAGCGATGTAGGCAGGAACACTCACCCCTAAATCGGAAACGCCCCACTGCGACCAACAGTGAGGCGATCCTTTTTTACGTTCACGCGGGGAGATTCTTCGCGTGGGGCTCTGATACCCCCACATTAGCGAAAGTTCCCCCAGTGAGTCAATTGGTGTCGTGCTGCCCGCCTTAGACAAGAGGGAGGGGTATGGGGACTAGTAAGCTCACGCTCGACAAATCCACAAGTGGGAAGCTCAAAAAGGATGACATTGCGCTCATGGCACGTGAGCTGGTGCTCGTTACCTTACCTCATAAAGATCCCGGTAACGTACCGGAATGGGTACGACGCAACGGCAACATCACGCTCTCCGTGCAACCAGGGTATGCCGACGACCCGAAAGATCGCCGCCGCCGTGTTTGCATCGGCTACCCGTATGGCAGCATTGCACGGCTGATTCTTTACTGGATCGTAACCGAGGCGCGGCAAACAAGGGACCCGCGACTTGAACTTGGGAAATCCCTTGCTGAATTCATGCGAAAACTTGGCCTTGAACCGAACTATGGTGGCGGCAAGCGCAGTAGCGCTAGTGTCGTCATGCGTCAGCTTG
>JAYVFX010000272.1:0-3590 GCA_043772795.1 Deltaproteobacteria bacterium | reverse complement strand
GTCATTCCACAATCTTTCACTCCCTCATCCTGACCTTCTCCCGGAGGGAGAAGGAACCCCTACTCGTGCCTGTGCCACCAAAACAGCGGCCTTTGCCCTGACGTTGTGACCGGTGGGTACGGCGGCGCTGTGCCCCTACGAAGGCAAGGACTCTGTTGGCGAAATCCCCTCTATCTCCCCTTTGACAAAGGGGAGGACCCAAAAGCCCCCTTTACAAAGGGGGCCGCGCAGCGCGGGGGAATTTTGCAGTACCGCGGTCCAGAACAAAACATTCGCCAAAAGTATCAGCAGGGCGTGTCCAGAGGAAATCCGCTATAACGCGGAACTAGAAAAATAGCACTTCTGGTTAGCGCACCTTGACATTAAACGCTTGTGGACCTTTTTCTCCAGGTCGAACCTGGAATTCAACATCATCCCCTTCGCGGAGATCTTCAAAGTAGAGTTTCGGCGCGAGCCGTGAGCGATTGAAAAAGACATCCTCGCCGCCATCATCAGACGTAATAAAGCCAAAGCCCTTGTCTTTAAGGATTTTCTTAATTGTTCCGGTCATAATTTGCTTTTCACCCCTAAGAAAGTACTACCCTTGATCTAGTAGCACGATGTGAGGCAAACACAACAGGGAAAGTCTAGGAGTCTAGGGGTCTGGGTGTCCAGAGTCCCCCAAAGATCGTCTTCTGACTCCTAGACGCTCAGACTCCCAGACTCTTAGACTTAGCCCTATTCATCATTCATCATTGAGCCACCCGCCCTCTACAATCCCCCATCTCCCATCTACAATCCACAGTCCTTATGACTCCGTGGGTTATCGAAGCTGACAATCTCAGTAAAACGTTTGCCTGGGTGCCAGTACTGCATAGCGTTTCGCACCGCGTGGCCCAAGGAGAAACCGTTGCTATCTTTGGTCCCAACGGCGCAGGCAAGACCACCTTCCTGCGGCTGTTGGCAACTTTGTTAAAGCCGTCTAGTGGAACCCTGCAACTCTTTGGCCATCCAGCGGATGATCCAGCCGTACGACGAAAACTCGGATTCCTCGGTCATGAGAGTTTTCTCTATCCCGACCTTACTCCGATCGAGAACCTCACATTTTATGGCAAAGCGTATGGTCTCTCTAACCTGCGTGATCGTATCATCTTCGTCTTACAGTTTGTCGGCTTACAAGACTGGGGCAACACGCAGGTACGTACGTTTTCACGCGGCATGGAGCAACGAGTAGCCTTAGCGCGAGCGTTATTGCACGAACCTGAGCTGTTGCTGTTTGACGAACCCTATGCCGGGCTCGATGCGCGTGGTGTGGCAACATTGCAAACGGCACTCACACAAACCAAAGCACAAGGAAAGACCGTTATTTTCACCACCCATGACTTTGCGCTTGGGCTTGGGTTGTGCGACCGCGCACTTATCTTCAATCGCGGTCGTATCGTTTGGCAGTCCGACGGTTCATTGCCTTCCGTCCCAGAGTTCACAGAAATGTATCACCAAAAAACTCATCACTCATCACTCATCACTCATCACTCATAACTCATACCCATGCTTGCCCTGCTGTGGAAAGACTTACTGCTCGAATTCCGTACCAAAGAACGGATTTCATCACTTTTTGTCCTGTCTTTATTGATCGTCTTGGTATTTGTGTTTGCCTTGAGCCCCGAACAAATTCAGGGACCAGAGATTGAAGCTGCGCTGTTGTGGATCACACTTGTATTTGCCGGCATGCTGAGTTTGCAACGTGCTTTCCTCCTCGAACAGGAACGGGGGTGCTTCTCTGGCCTGCTGCTCTGTCCTATTGACTCAGGGACGCTCTTCCTAGCGAAAATGCTCGGTAATGTATTTTTTCTTCTTCTTGTCGAAGTCGTTGTCGCGCCGTTATCCCTCGCCTTTTTCGGTGTGCCGTTCTCACGCTCATTGCTCATGCTTCCAGTCGTTCTGCTGCTTGGCACGGTCGGGTTCTCAGCGCTCGGAACGTTATTTGCTGCTATGGCAGTACGCACCCGTGCGCGTGAAGTGCTGCTGCCGATTATGTTACTCCCACTGCTCATTCCATTACTGATTGCGGCAATTAAAGTCACGAGTGCCGTACTCACCGGGGAGGAGTGGAATGGAGTGTGGTTCCGCGTCTTGGTTGCCTTCGATATTATCTTTGTCGTTACAGGGTGGTTAATCTTTTCACAGGTCGTGCAGGAGTAACGATGAAACGCTTCGCTCCATTTGCAGATGGCGTGCTGCCGTGGTTGACGCTGACAACCATGATTGCAGCGTTAGCGATGGTCTTTCTTTATGTTCCCAACGAACGGGTACAAGGCCTCGTCCAGCGCATCTTTTATTTTCATCTTCCTTCCGCCTGGAACACGTTTCTCGGATTCTTTATCGTCGCCGGAGCAAGTGCCTCGTATTTGTGGCAAGGCAGTCGTTTTTCTGATCTCCTTGCGCAAGCCGCAGCCGAGATCGGGATGGTGTTCTGCACCATCGTGCTGATTACTGGGTCGATTTGGGCACGACCGATCTGGGGCGTGTGGTGGACCTGGGACCCACGCCTCACCATGGTTGTCGTGTTGTGGACCATCTACGCATCGTATTTGCTGCTACGCCACCTTGCTGGTGATACTGAACAGATCGCACGTTATGCTGCGGTACTCGGAATTGTTGGCGTGCTCGACATTCCACTCTTGCACATTGCGGTACGTCTCTGGCGCGGCATCCACCCCAAAGTTGAGAAGATGGCTCCAGAAATGATGTGGACGCTACTGATGTGTACAGTGGCGTTTTTGTGTCTATTTACGTGGATGTTGTGGCTACGGTTGCGCAACCTGAGCTTACGCGAGGAGATTACCACGCTTCGCCGTCAAGCTGTCGCGACCGCGTAGAGGAAGAACAACAGATGGAACATATCTCGTACTTATTTGCCGCGTTTCTCGCAGTCTGGGGCGTCATCTTTTTATACCTCTTCTCGCTTTCTCGCCGCCACCGCAACCTCGCTCGTGAGGTCGAAGCACTACGTCAGATGATGGAACAGAAAAATCCATCGCAACCCATGTGAATCCCAAGAAAGACGAGGCTACAGGCTTGAGGCTAAAGGCAATAGTGTTCGGCACTCGTTATGCACGCGTGGCAAGAGGTCTTTTCTCCCTTTGTGATACTGTTAGCGAAATCCTCCCTACCCCTCCTTTGTTAAAGGAGGGAACCCAAAAGCCCCCTTTGCAAAGGGGGCCGCGCACAGCGCGGGGGGATTTTGCAGAGTAACAGTAGGGAAGAGAACATTCGCCAACAGTATCCCTTGTGGGAGAAGGACAGCTAGTGACTGACCTTTTCTAGCTCTAACCGCGTGAGAATCCCGGCAACTATCTGCTCTGTGCGATCAGTCGTCTGCACCACGCGTTCAAGGATCTGCCCCAGGGTCGCCATTGCCTCTGCAATCCTGGTCTGATTGTCAGCAATATGTATAAGATAATTCACTATGAGTTTTTGAAAATCTTGGTCTTCCCTAGAAGGTTCTCTTTTCCCCATCTTCTTACCCCTAGACCGTGACATCCGGGGCTATTTATCGTTGCTAATTATAGCTCAGCAATCATTGTGCTTAAAGCTTCTCAGCGAGAAAC
>JAYVFX010000271.1:0-3237 GCA_043772795.1 Deltaproteobacteria bacterium | reverse complement strand
CGGCGGGAGCAACGAAAACGCCGCGCCCGTGCCGCCACTCAGGCTTTCGACCATGCCGTGATACACATGGTCGGGGTACACATCCGCCCGAATCTCTACCGGTTGCCCGACCCGCACATGGGTCAGTTGGGTTTCTTTGTAATTGGCCTCGATATAGACCTTATGCAGTGGGAGGAGGGCCATGAGCGCTTGACCAGGTTGCACGCGCTGCCCGACCTCAATCGCTTTGCGGCTGACCATGCCTTCCATCGGTGCGACCAGCGTACAATAGCTGAGGTTCAACTCAGCCTCGTGGACGGCAGCCTCTGCCTGCTTTACCAGTGAGTGTTCGGAGCGTTCGCCTGTGACGGTGTTTCCCAGCGCTGCACGCGCCTGGTCAGTTTCGCGCATCCGGGTCGTCTCGTTCTTCTTCGCCTCTTCGAGTTGCTGTTGCTTGGCATGGAGGCGAGAGCGAGCAGCATCGTATTGGGTCTTGGCCTGATCGAAGCGCTGGGCCGGGATGATTTGCTCTTCAGCTAATTGTTTGGCGCGTTGAAAATCCAACTCTGCCTGATGAAACTCTGCCTGCGCGACCGCGACTTCCGCCTGCGCCGTCTGAATCTGCGACTGCGTCGCTCGGCGCCGTTCGTCCGCCACCGCCACTGCCGCAAAGAGTTGATCGACTGACTCGCGCGACCGCGTCAGCGCTGCCTTGGCTTCGGCGAGTCGCACTTCATAATCGCGGGTATCCAAACGCACGAGCACTTGCCCTGGTTTGACCCACCAGTTCTCGTGGATAAGAACGTCGATGACCGTTCCGTGCACACGGGGAGTGATTTGCGCCATATCCGCCTGCACATACGCGTTGTCGGTGGACACATACATGGCGGCATGCTTCCAGGCAGCAAAGCCATAGTACCCTCCGACTGGCAGGCCGATGAGCAGCAATAGCGCTACCAGCCACTTCTTCTTAGCCGAGCGTGGTTGCTCTTCGGGCCGTTGCTCTGACACGGGATCTTCCTCCTGCTGTAAGTCGGATGTCCGAGTGTTCCAGGGATGGAGTAAAGTTGCTCAGCCCATCCAGGAAAAGGTGGACGGCCAGCGGCGCCATGGTGTCGGGCGTATCTCGGTCCCCACGGTACAAGACAATCGACCGCAACATGCCCAGAAACATTTCAGTGAGCAGCCGCATCCGCCCACTGGACAGCGCCTGCTCTGCCACGCCTTTGTTCAAGATGTCGGCAAACACCCCGACGATGTTGTCACGGCGCCGTTGCCAGTCGGCTTGTTCTTCACCCTCAAGGTTATTTTCTAAGCGGTGGACCAAGGTGACAAATTGGCGGCGGTGCCAGAAGTAGGACAGCACCTGTCGTGTCACGTGCTCTAACGTATCTTGCAGCGGCCCGTGTTGTTGTACGACTGCCTCCAACTCCCTCCCGAGTCGATCCCAACCCTCAAAGATAGTTGCGAAATAAAGCTCTTCTTTCGTCGGAAAATAGCGGTACACCGTGCCTTTGCCGACCTCAGCGCGGTCCGCCACGTCATCCATCAAGACCTGATGAAAATCTCGCTCGGTGAATAGCTCCACCGCCGCTTGTAAGATCCTCGCGTGCTTCGCCGCACTGTTGTTGTCTTGTTCTCGCATACGCTTCCCCTTACGGTCGGGCACAAATCAAAAGGTGACGGACTGGTCAGTCCGTAGCGAACTTGTGGATAAAAATCAAGAGCAGCAAAGGTCCCGGCTGTATATCAATTGCTTGGCGACCCGGAGGCCGGTATCCCAATTACTGGTCCCAACTTAAGCCGTTTGCTAAGCAGTAATTCCCTCTCCCGGAGGGAGAGGGCTCTTTCAGGGGTAGGTTTTTCCAGAGAGAAACAACGAAACGTCATTCCCGCGAAAGCGGGAATCCAGAAAAAAGGCCGACAATCGTGGTTGAACCGCCTGGATGCCCGCCTGCGCGGGCATGACGAGCTAGCGTCTCCTAACGGAGTGTAAACCCGCGCCAATTGTGGCGTAGACGAAAAACCTACCCTTGTAAGGGGAGAGGGCTAGGGTGAGGGAAAGGGAAAAGAATTCCCTGCCTCTTGATTCCCACATCCTAACCCCTTCGACTGTGCTCAGGACAGGCTTCTCCCCGGAGGGAGAAGGAACCCATTGTCGCTTTTGCATAACAAGTGCCGAACACTATTGACTTCCAGTGGATTGAAGGCTCTCGTCAAGCATTCTTCTGTTCTTTGAGCGCGCCGACGAAGTCCTCCAGGCTGAGCGCACCGATGACGTTCAGGTTATCATCTAGCACTTCGAATAAGACGCCGTCCTTTCCGCGTACGCTGTAAAACACCACACCCCCCTCATCTCCTGCTCCCTCTTGATGTGGTTCACCAGGAGGGCTGGAGGTGTAACTGCCGACAGGGCGAACCTCTTTAAGTTTTCCATTAGGTTCATACAGCCGATGTTCGCCTTGGACGACGAGCGTGTTCGTAAGCGCCAGATGTCGATGCAGAAAAATCTTCTGGTTTGGTGGAAATTTGAGAACGAAATCGACGACCTTCTGTGACACATCGACATCGAACATGGCAAAAACGAAATGCTTGAACTCCCCCAGTTCATGCCAGCGAATGTTGCGATCATCGAAAGCATACGACGCGGTTACGGTAGCGACGGAAGTGGCCATGCGTTGTCTCCTTTTATTTCTTCTCGTTTAGAGTGCAGGTCTCTCAGTCCCCCGCACGACCTTTCCGGGCCGGGCGTCGGTGGCTTTGCCGTTCTCTTGCACCACTTCTCCACTCACTATCGAGGCCACGTAGCCCTGCGCAGTCTGCATCAAACGCGGCATTCCCGCCGGCAGGTCATTGATCATCGTTGGCGTCTCAATGCGCAACGCGTTGAGGTCAATAAGATTGAGGTCCGCTTTCATGCCCGGCTCGAGCGTGCCGCGATCATGCATACCGAACAGCCGCGCGGTATCATGACTCTGTTTCTTGACGACAAATTCGACCGGCAGATGATAGCGATCGCCTTTGGCGCAGTCGCGCACCCAGTTTGTGAGCATAAAGGTCTGCGCGCTGCCGTCACAGATAAAGCGCATGTGCGCTCCAGAGTCGCTCCCGCCCATCACCGTGAGCGGGTGGATGAGCATTTCGTATAGTGGGTCACAATTCCCTTCGGCGTACCCGGCAATGGTGTACATCAAAAACGCGCGGCCATCGTTCTCTAACAACAAGTCATACACTGCTTCCTTGGGTGTACAGCCACGA
>JAYVFX010000270.1:0-5644 GCA_043772795.1 Deltaproteobacteria bacterium | reverse complement strand
TCTTTGACCACGTCGTGATCGCAACTCATAGCGATCAGGCCTTAGCAATGCTTACCGATCCGAGCGCACAAGAGAGAGCTATTCTCGGCGCCCTTCCCTATCAAGTTAACGAAACAGTGTTGCATACCGACGATTCGCTCCTTCCTCGGAGACGTCGTGCGTGGGCAAGCTGGAATTATCACCGGCTCTACGAACAGCAGTCGCAGGTCGCGATTACCTACAACATGAACATGCTCCAAAGTTTCCATGCCCCTGAGACCTTCTGCGTGACTCTTAATCGAACGGCGAATATTAACCCAAGCAAAATCATTCAGAAGATGACCTATCATCATCCTGTGTATACAGAAGCTGGGGTAGCCGCACAGAAGCGGCACGCGGAAATTAACGGGGTAAACCGCACGTACTTCTGCGGAGCCTACTGGGGCTATGGATTCCATGAAGATGGGGTTAACAGTGCGTTGGCAGTCTGCCAATATTTCGGCAAGAGTTTATAGCCATGCAAAGTTGCATCTACCGTGGTTCAGTGCGACATCGTCGCTTCTCTCCTACCCCGCATGCGTTCTCTTACTCGCTGTTCATGATGTATGTAGATCTGGAAGAGCTACCGACTCTATTCACAGGAAGATGGTTCTGGTCGAGTGATCATTTTGCGTTGGCTCAGTTTCGTCGGATGGATCATGTTGGAGACTCCTACGTTCCATTAGACATCACCGTTCGTAACCTAGTCGAAAAACAATTAGGTCGTCGTCCCCAAGGTCCCATCCGCTTGCTCACCCACTTCCGCTACTTCGGTTACTGTTTTAATCCGATAAGTTTCTACTTTTGCTATGACATAGGCGACAGCCGAGTTGAGACTATCGTGGCTGAAATAACCAACACGCCGTGGAATGAACGGCACTCCTATGTTCTTGGAGAAGAACTCAACGAGGCAAAGGGAAATAAAAAACGTTATCGCTTTGGTAAAGCGTTTCATGTTTCACCGTTTATAGACATGGACAATGACTACGACTGGCGATTCTGTGAACCAGATCACCATCTGACGATTCACATGGAGAATCGTAACGGCAGCGGTAAGCTCTTCGATGCAACGATGACTCTCCGACGACAAGAAATCACAGGGACTACGCTTGGTGCCGCGTTGGCTCAGTATCCGTTTATGACTGGCAAAGTCATCGCGGCGATTTACTGGCAGGCGTTTCGTTTGTGGTGGAAGAAGCTTCCCTTTTATGAACATCCCAGCAAAAGAAGCCTCACGATAGACGGCGAACGGCCATGAAAGTTTCGATCATTCCTGCCACCACGGCAGCCCCATCTAGTGCGCAGCCAGCCTTTCTTATGCGTCTAGCTCGACAGGCTGTGCTCTCGCGGCTACAGGGCTTGCAGCACGGCGAAGTGACGATTATCGAGAGCAGCAGTCGCCAGACTTTTGGCACACGCACCGAAGCATGCCCACTCTCAGTGACATTGCAGGTAACCAATCCGCGTTTCTACAGCGATCTCGCTTTTGGTGGTAGCGTCGGTGCAGGCGAGGCTTACATGAGCGGATTTTGGTCGTGTGACGATCTGACTGCCTTGACGCGGATTATAGTCCGTAACCGTACTGTTCTTGACGGCATAGAAACTGGCCTCGCCCGTCTCACCATTCCGTTACGCAAGCTGTTTCATTTTCTGCGGCGCAATAACAAAGAGGGAAGCCGCCACAACATTGCCGCGCATTATGATCTTGAGAACGACTTTTTTGCCCTGTTTCTCGATGAAACGATGACCTACTCGTGTGGTATTTTTGAGCACGAGAACAGTACACTCCAAGACGCTTCGGTAGCAAAGATTGATCGCATTTGTAGGAAGCTGCAATTGTCACCGGTCGACCATCTCCTGGAAATCGGCACTGGGTGGGGAACCTTTGCTTTATATGCTGCCCAGCAGTACGGTTGTCGAGTAACGACGACGACAGTTTCTCAACAACAATACGAATTTGCTCGACAACGGATTGCTACAGCAGGTCTGAGTGATCAGGTCACTGTCCTGTTCCAGGATTATCGCGACCTCAAAGGCCAATATGACAAGTTAGTCTCGATCGAAATGATCGAAGCGGTTGGCCATGCTTTCTATGATACGTACTTCAAGTGTTGCAGCGATCTGCTGAAACCAAACGGTATGATGCTGCTCCAAGCAATCATCATCGCCGATCACTTATACGAACAAGCCAAACGCTCGGTCGATTTCATTCAGCGCTACATCTTTCCTGGAAGCTGTATCCCTTCTATCACCGCAATCAACCAGTCTCTAGCACGCGCGACCGATATGAGACTGTTCCACCTGGAGGACATTACGCTCCACTACGCCGAGACACTGCATCACTGGCACGAACGGTTCTTTGCTAACCTCAGCCGCGTGCGTACACTCGGATACCCCGAGGAGTTTATCCGCATGTGGGAATTTTATCTCTGTTACTGCGAAGGGGGATTTCGTGAGCGGGTGATTGGCGATGTACAAATGTTGCTCACCAAACCACTCTGTCGCCGCGAGCCAATTCTCCCACTCCTACCCGCTACATGAATCCGATCTTCGTTAATATCGTTGCGTTCTACCTTGCGTGGTTTGCATGTATTGTGGGCGCAGCACACGAGTACCCTCTCCTCGGTCCGATAGTTGTGGTCGCAACACTCGGACTTCATTTCTATCTCTTATCCGGGTACTCTTATGTTCAGGAACTGCGCCTTTTTATCACTGCCAGTGTTCTCGGCTTTATTCTTGATAGCCTCCAAGCAGGTATCGGCGCTTTCTCTTTTATGGAGACTGGACCGAGAGCATGGGTCAGTCCAGTTTGGATGGTTGCCCTCTGGGTAGCCTTCACGACGACATTACACACCTCACTCCGTTGGTTGTCAGGGAGATACACATTGGCAGCAGTCCTCGGCGCTATAGGCGGACCATTAAGTTACTATTCAGGATCTCAACTTGGTGCCCTCACTCTGAATCCAGACAACACTTTTAGTTTTATCGTTATGGCGATTGCGTGGGGCCTTACTCTGCCGATTCTAGTATGGTTAGCGAAGTAAGGACTACAAGCCATTCCCAACCCTCGCCTCTGGATGCCCGCTCCCGGTAGGAACCTGGGACAAGCTGCGCGGGCATGCAGGGCAAACAGCAACCAAAAATAAAAGGTCACTACTTTCCCCACCACGCGCCGATCCTTGGCGGTTAAGGTGGTGGCTTCGAGCCGCGCCAGCAACGCTTCGCCCTCTTCTCGACTCAGGTGGACATCTTCCGGTTGCTTCATGGCTCCTCCTCTCCGGATTGCTGCAACACATCACAATGAGGGGGATCCCGTTCCTGCCCGGACGATATATAGTAGGAGTATTACGGGTTCGTGAAGACCGGCCCGTCTTCTGGACGACTGAACACTTACCTCCAGCAGAGAGCCTGGAATGGAGAAGGAAGACAAAAGTCAACCTGGCTCACCGGAAGGGTACGCTGAATTCTAGGAAACACGGAGACGTCACAACATGAGCAAAGAGACAAAAGCTATTGGCATTACCATTTTCCTTTTATCGGTTTTTCTGGGGACAAATACAAATGCTGCAACCATTGAAGGTGTCACATTCGCCGACCGTTACCAAGCTGGAACAACACCGCTCGCACTAAACAATGTCGGTTTGTTACGCTACCGTGCCATATTCAAAGGGTATGTTGCCGCGCTGTATCTGGGTGAAGGAACTCGTCCAGAAGATGTGTTGACCGACGTTCCCAAGCGGCTTGAGCTGGAATATTTTTGGTCGATCGCTGGCGCAGATTTTGGCAAAGCTGCTGAAAAGATTCTTGCTGATAATTTTCCTGCCCCGCAGATTGCATCATTCCGGTCGCGACTCGACCGGTTAAACTCTCTTTATGAAAACGTCAAACCTGGCGACCGTTACGGGCTTACCTATATTCCAGGAGTAGGCACTGAGCTGGCACTCAATGGCAAACCCAAAGGAACCATAGAAGGCGCGGACTTTGCTACAGCATATTTCGCAATTTGGCTAGGCGCAAAGCCACTCGATGCCTCTCTCAAGGCACAACTGCTGAAACCAGCGCGGTAGTTCCTGCCCACGGTTTTCATTATCCTACCCTCCACGAAGGGTGAAGTCGTCTCCGCTCACACCGTCGAGAATCTATCGCCTCCGCACAAAAGTTTCAAGTTCCACCCAACCCCCAGTTCCCAGCACCTAGCACCCAAGCGGAGGCGGAAGCCGAAGCACGCTTTCACCATGCCCGGACGATTGCGCGTCAACAGCAGGCCAAATCATTCGAACTGCGGGCAACGACGGGCCTGGCCTGGCTGGCGTTGTGGCGAACGCCTGACGAAAAGAAAGCAGCTCACCAGATGTTATCAGAGACTTACAACTGGTTCACTGAAGGGTTTGATACCGAGCTTCTGAAGAATGCCAAGGCGGTGTTGGAGGCATTGGCGGAGTGAGGTTCCGAATCCCCACAAGTAACGCTTATCGTAGTCAACACCGTGGCGATTAAGAAACGCACGGCATTCTTCCTGAAATGACACACGTCAGCTCATTCCTAAACCAAACGTCTGTTCTGCCTTGTCCACAATCATCTTGCCGATGGCAAGTGATGCCGTCGCTCCCGGAGAAGGCGCATTCAAGACATGTAATGCACTGCCTATGACGGTAATCATAAAATCGTCAACCAGCGCGCCTTGCGAAGAAATCGCTTGCGCTCTGACGCCACTGCCACCAGGTTGTAAGTCACTCAATGTTAATTCCGGTAAGAGCCGTTGCAGCGCCGTCAGAAATGCTTGCTTACTGAAGGAGCGGTACAGTTCACCGAGACCGGTTTGCCAATACTTGCGCGCCATTTTGCGGAACCCCGAAAATGTCAAGGTTTCTTGTAGATCTCGAGCGTTGAAATCACTTTTTTTGTACCCTTCGCGGGCGAAGGCTAGCACGGCATTCGGTCCAGCCTCGACTAAACCGTCGATCGTGCGGGTAAAGTGGACCCCGAGAAAAGGGAAGGCAGGATCAGGAACCGGGTAGATAAGATTCTTGATAAGACTGCGTCGCTGCGCGACCACGGTATAATACTCCCCACGAAACGGAACGATCTGCAGGTCAGGCTGTGCGCCAGCCATACGAGCAATACGGTCGCAGAAGAGGCCACCGCAATTGATCATGAACTTGCTGTAGAGCGAACCTTGTGAAGTCTCAAGTACGAGCCCGCCGTCGGTGTGAACAATGCGTCGCAATTCATGCCGCAGGCGAATCTCTCCCCCTTTTTCTTGGATGAGCCGTGCATACGTTTGGGCAACGCGTGGAAAATCAATAATACCAGTTGTTGGAACATGGAGGGCTTTGATGCCGGTTGCGTGTGGTTCAAGCTCCCGCAGGCGTTCCGGGCCGATCATCTCCATTCCTTCAACACCATTGGCGGTTCCGCGCCGGTGCAACTCTTCAAGACGTGGAATCTCTGCTGGTGAAGTCGCGACTACAACCTTGCCGCAGATCTCGTAGGGAATATCGTGCTGTTGACAAAAAGTGACAATCGCCTGCGCACCAGTCATACAGGTCTGCGCTTTGAGTGAGCCGGGTTTGTAATAGATACCGGAATGAATGACGCCGCTGTTATGACCCGTTTGGTGCGTAGC
>JAYVFX010000269.1:0-3488 GCA_043772795.1 Deltaproteobacteria bacterium | reverse complement strand
GCAGTTCCGTTTCTACCGTTTTCCATTGGTCGAATGCGGCAATAGCCTGAGCAACAGTGGGGTGGATACCAGTGTCTACTAACGCTGAAACTGGCGTTTTGAGAATGACCTCTGGTGACTGAAAATGTTCAAGGAGTTCACGATACGTGACATTCCCCACCCCGCGCACTAGTCGTAGCGCGAGCCAGTAACGCCACTGCTCTGGTTGCCCTTTCCCTGCCTGCATTTCTCCCATCACTCTTACACTGCCCTTTCTCAGGTCATACTCTTGCCCTTATTTACGCATGAAGCAACAGAGTGTCTAGAAACAGGTAGATAATGAGCGAAGCTAGTCAGAGACATGGGAATGATGACACAAAGCGGTTGTGGATGCAAAAAAGAGGGAACGATAGCGGGTAAGCGCGATGTCAGAGTCCCTTGACTCCTCCGGTATTGTCCTGAAAGCTGGGTTCATTGACCTGAAAGCTAATAGTCAGTCAACTTAGATTTGATGGGTGGCTCGTCGTAGCGTCATTCCCGCGAAAGCGGGAATCCAGGCTGTTTAATTCACAGCTTCTGCTTGAGATTCCTGGATGCCCGCTTGCGCGGGCATGACGGACCGGAACCTCTCAAAACTCGCCTGACTGAGTACCAGGTCAATTGACCTGAACGAGTGAGAGCCATTAATCATGCCGACAATTTCACAATTACTCGAAGAAAAAACTTCACAAGCTCTGGCCGTTGTGAGTGGCATCCAGGTCCCGGCTCTGGTCCAGACCACCGCGAACCCGCAGTTCGGTGATTACCAAGCAAACGGTGTTATGGCCGCTGCCAAAGCGCAGAAGATGAACCCACGCGAGCTGGCACAGAAAGTGATCGCACAGTTCAATGGGATTGAACTGCCAGCAACGTGCGAGATTGCCGGCCCTGGATTCATTAATTTCCGTCTTGATGCGAATTGGGTCGGTCGCACGGTGTTAGCAATGGCACTGGATGAACGTCTCGGCGTCGAACGCGCTGCTTGTATAGAAACTATTGTCGTCGATTTTAGTGCCCCTAATACGGCGAAACCCATGCATGTCGGTCATATTCGTTCAACGATTATTGGCGATGCATTGGCGAAAACGTTCTCCTTTCTTGGTCATCGGGTCGTGACAGACAATCACGTGGGAGACTGGGGAACGCAGTTCGGTATGTTGATCGTTGGTTATCGCACGGTTCTCGATCACGCTGCATACGAGCGTGATCCGATCGCAGAATTAGAACGGGTCTATAAAACCATCCAAGCTCAGACGAAAGCTGATCCTGCTGTAGGTCAGCAAGCACGTGAAGAACTCGCCAAACTTCAGAAAGGCGACGCCGATAATTTGGCACTGTGGAAAGAATTTACGACTGTCTCGCGGAGCGTTTTTGAACGTGTCTATGGTCGTTTGCACGTGCAGTTTGATCACTGGCTGGGAGAAAGTTTTTATAACTCGATGTTACCCGGTGTTGTGCAAGATTTGCAGGACAAAGGACTTGCACAGCTAAGCGAAGGAGCAATGTGCATCTTTTATGAAAAGGATCCTGACTTGAACGGCACGCCGTTTCTGGTGCAGAAACAAGACGGCGCATTTCTCTATGCCACGACTGACTTAGCCACGATTAAGTACCGAGCCGAAACTTTCTATCCTGATCGCATCATTTATGTTGTGGACAGTCGGCAGCAACTCCATTTCCGCCAGTTATTTGCCGCAGCACAAAGTTGGGGCTACACGATGACGCTCGAACATGTCGGCTTTGGGACAATCCTTGGCGAGGATGGCAAGCCGATCAAAACCCGTGAAGGGGTGCCAATTAAGCTGGAAGCGTTACTGAATGAAGCCGAAGAACGTGCACGGGCGGTTGTCCGT
This sequence comes from Deltaproteobacteria bacterium, assembly GCA_043772795.1. Lineage (GTDB taxonomy): Bacteria > Desulfobacterota > Binatia > Bin18 > Bin18 > VGTJ01. The sequence goes on along the minus strand of JAYVFX010000269.1, from coordinate 1,617 downwards.
GATAAAAATCCGAGCCTGTCAGAGGGAGAGCAAGCGCATATTGCTCGCGTGGTTGGTATCGGCGCGGTGAAGTACGCCGACCTGATGCAGAACCGCACCGCTGACTACCGCTTCAGTTGGGATAAAATGCTCGCCTTCGAGGGCAATACCGCTCCTTACTTGCAGTATGTCTATGCGCGGATTCGTTCGATTTTTCGCAAAGGCGAACTCGAACAGTGGCAACCAGAGCCGAGTATGCAGGTTCAACTGACTGCGCCTGAAGAACTCGATTTGGCCAAGCAGATGATCCGGTTTGGCGATGTCTTGTTAGAGGTTGAACGAACGTACAAACCAAATATCCTGGCTGGCTTTCTCTACGACTTGGCTACCAAGTTCAACCTGTTCTATCAGGCCCATGCCGTACTCAAAGCGCCAGAAGATGTACGCCCAACGCGACTACTACTCTGTGACCTCACGGCGCGTTATATCAAGAAGGGATTAGAATTGTTGGGGATCGAGACGTTGGAAGCGATGTAAACGAAAGCAAAGGATAAGGGATAAAGGTGAATGGATAAAGGAAGGAGTTTTTTAGTTTCTTTCCCTTATCCTTTACCCGTTATCCGTTATCCTTCCTGTCTTAAAATGGAGGAACTATGCGACAAGTACAACGTTCCGCCGGTCCCGTGTCGATAGCCTATGAAGCCCAAGGCAACGGGCCGTTAGTCGTCTTTCTTCATGGCATTGGTGGCAATCGCACCAATTGGTATGAGCAACTCGATCAGTTTGGTGATCGCTTCTGTGCGGTGACGTGGGATGCCCGTGGGTATGGTAATAGTGATGATCCGCCACAGACGTTGAAGTTCAGTGATTATGCAGATGACCTCAATCGCCTGCTTGATCATCTCAAAGCGGACCGTGCGCACCTCGTTGGCCTGTCGATGGGCGGTATGATTATCCAAGATTTTTACGCCCGCTATGCGAACCGTGTCGCGACGTTGTCACTGGTTGATACTTCGGTTGGTATTGGCGTCGCTCCAGAGGAAGTCAAACGGGACTTCCTTGCTCGTCGCCTTGAACCGCTAGAGAAGGGACTCACCCCGACAGACATTGCTCCTGGTGTTGTTGAGGTGCTAGCGGGAAAGAGCGCACCCGAAGCGATCCGTGCGAAGCTCCGCGCGTCTATCTCCGCGTTGCGAGTTGAGCCGTACAAACAAGCGTTGCATGCCATTGTCACCACCGATTTCCGCGCGGTATTGGCGAAGATCACCGTACCGACCTTAGTCATTGTCGGTGACGAAGATGTCGTGACGCCACCACCTGCATCGGATTTCTTGGTTGCAAACATTCCTGGTGCAGCGTTAGTCACGATTCCACAAGCTGGACATTTGACCAACATCGAAAAGCCAGAAGCGTTCAAAGCCGCATTGCGACCGTTTCTCGAACAGCATGCGCAGCGGGCATCGGTTGTGGCAGGACAGTAGCTAGTGAGTTTTGGCAGGCACGTTCGGTAATATCCAGCGCTACGGCTTGAGGTTCCCTCTGGGCTGATGAAAATTGGCGATATTAGGACAGTTTTTCTGGTGCAGATGTGGCAGTTTTTGTTCCTCTATCCTGACCTTTCTACGCCACCAAAGCGCC
>JAYVFX010000268.1:0-8028 GCA_043772795.1 Deltaproteobacteria bacterium | reverse complement strand
TCATCTTGCTGAGGTTTGCGTCGTTAGCTCCCTGCATGATGGGATGAATCTCGTTGCCAAGGAATACGTCGCGGCGAAGACCGGTGAAGATGGGGTATTGGTATTAAGCCGCTTTACTGGTGCGGCGCGCGAACTTGATCAAGCGTTGCTGATCAATCCATATGACACGGAGACTTTTGCTGACACGTTAGCTGCCGCCCTGGACATGGAGACTGCAGAACGAACAGCGCGCATGCATAGTTTGCGCGATACGGTGAAGAGTAACAATATTTATCGTTGGGCAGGAAAAATACTCACAACCCTGGCATCTTTGCACCAGAAACTGCAGCCAGATCATCCCGTATCTCCAGTCCCTATTGAAATTGCCTCACTCGCCTCAGGTGCCTAGGCATGGCGAGTCTGCCTGTGTCTCTCTGGCAAAGTCCGTGGCCCGAGCGACTCTGTCGTACGATGCCGCGACTGCTGTTGTGCCTCGACTACGATGGTACGCTGACTCCCATCGCTGCGCGTCCCGAAGAGGCGCGCCCTACGCCTGCGTTACTGAGCCTTCTTTCTCAGCTTGTACAACGACCTAATCTTGTTGTGGCGATTGTGAGTGGCCGATCGCTTCTCGATCTTCGGACGCTGCTGCCTGTGCCTGGCCTGGTGTTCATCGGTACTCACGGCTGCGAAATAGGAACCCCAGACGGGAAGACCAAGCTGCTGGTCCCCGGTGGAGTCGTTTCTTTGGCGATAGCTCGTTTGCGCCAAGAGATTGCCCCTACACTGGTCAACTCACCTGGGCTGATTTTAGAAGATAAGCGCTATGCGCTCGCGCTCCACTATCGCCTTGCACAGTCACAAGATACGTGGGCGATTGAAGAATTCCTTGCCGCCGTGCGCGCATATCAACGCAAAGGAATCACGTTGGAAGTGATTCATGGAAAAAAAGTGATCGAGGTGCGGCCGGTTGGCAGTAGTAAAGGGAGAGCTGTACAGTTTCTCTTGGCTGGAGAGCACGCCAATACCTTCCCTATTTATATTGGTGACGATCTCACAGATGAAGAGGCGTTTACGGCTCTTAGCGAGCGCGGGATAACGATTCTTGTGGCAGACCCGCCTCAAGCTTCCGCAGCGCGGTACTATCTGAACAATCCTCCAGAAGTTCTACGCTTTCTGTCTATGTTGGCTCAATAGGTGCAAGTCGCGTTGGCATCTCTTTTGAAAGAACACTGAGTATTGTGGAAATTAATCTAGGAAAACTCGTGCCGGTGTCTTTTCCTTTGCCCGGGTTCACTGTAGAAACAGAGAAGAAAGGGCAAGAAGAGGTGCTGGGTGGTAACTTGTGGCATATTGCCCCGGAGACTATGAGCCTCGGCAACAAACTTACCTGTTACTTGTTGGTTGGCGTCCTCCTCGTCATGGGTGTCGATTTATACCTTAGTGTCGAGCGGACACGGAACAATCTCTTGGTTGATTTGCGCAGCGAGGTCTCGACCCTCAGTCGAACTTTGCAAATTGCATTGGATACTGCGGGTGGAGATGCACCCGAGCAGTACTTTGAGCGCCTCACTGCGGGTATCAGCGGATTTGAGAACGTGCTTGGAGTAGCCTTCTATAATCGCAACGGTGACATCTCCTCGCTTTCAGCCTCATTGCAAAATCGCCAATTACCGGATGTTAACGTCCGCGGAGTAATCGATTCCCGCACACCGACCGAAGGTCTGTTCACCGAAGGCAAAGCTCAGCGGTATTATCGTGTCGGACCGATTGCGAATTCAAATGGTGAAGGGGTCGCGGCATTTTTGATCCTTGAAGATCTACCTTTGTTTACGAGTGAATTCCGCGCGCGTGCCTACGAAACGTTCCTGACAACTTTGGGGCTGATGGGGGTATTGGCCCTTATCGTGCCAGCTATGATTCGTCGTGGAGTGACGTACCCACTCAATCGCTTCGCGCAACAGATTGAAGTGATCGGCCAGGGACGATTTGATCAGCGTCTGGCGACGACGCGTCGAGATGAAATCGGTCGCCTGGCGCAAGAGTTTGACCGTATGTGCGTACGGTTGGAGTCTGCCCAGCACCGTTTGCTTGTCGAGAGCGAGGAGAAGTTACGGTTGGAGCGGGCTCTCCGCCACTCCGGGAAGCTGACTGCCCTCGGGCAGCTTGCCTCACGACTCGCTCACGAGATTGGCACCCCGCTCAATGTTATTCAGGGACGGGCCGAGCAACTGTTACGGCAAGACGGATTAGTGGAGAAAGATCGCAACTTCATCCGCGTGATTATTTCTCAGATCGAACGTATCAGTGGTTTCCTTCGTGAACTGTTAACCCTCGCGCGACGACCGGAGCCGCTCTTACGTGTAGTGAGAGTGAATGATGTTGTCCGTCGGGTGTCCGAGGTAGTCGGGGAGCAAGAACAGCAGATTAGCGCTGAAGTGATCCTGGCATTAGAAGAATTCCTGCCCGCAGTGTATGCGGACCCGGATCAACTTGAGCAGGTGCTTCTCAATCTCACAGTGAATGCCCTCCACGCCGTTGGAACGGTAGGCTCTGTGACTCTGAGAACGCAGCTCGTAGAGCATGGAAACACGATCGGAGGCTCAACTGTTGAAGTGATTGTTGCGGATACCGGTCCAGGGATTCACCCCGACGACCTGCCGCGTGTTTTCGAGCCGTTTTTTACGACGAAAGGATCGAGCGGGACTGGGCTTGGGCTAGCAATCAGTCGGGAGATTATCCTCAACCACCATGGTGAAATTCGGGTTGAGAGTGAGGCGGGGCGCGGGGCCCAATTTATTGTGTCACTCCCAGTCAAGAAAGATTCCTTGATAATGGAACAGAAAGTGACTATGGTTCACGTAGGGGGGGCATTGCATGCTAACGGCGGAACGTAAAGGCCGTGCGCGGGTACTGGTACTGGATGATGAGCGCGAGATGGGGGCCTTTCTCGTTGATCTCCTCACCGATGAGGGGTACATCACGGAAGCGTACCAGAGAGGGACTGAGGTCGTTGCCGCACTAGAAAAAGAAGGTGCGGACCTGCTGATCACAGATATGGTGATGGATGGCATGAAGGGCATGGAAGTCCTACGGTCTGTGAAGCTCCGTGACCCCAGCATTGCGGTAGTGATGATCACCGCTTTTGGCACGATTGAGAGCGCCGTTGAAGCGATGCGCGGGGGCGCTTGCTACTATCTGACTAAACCCTTCAAAAGTGCCGATCTCTTGTTCGTCGTGCAAAAGGCTTTGGAAGAAAAGCATCTACGAACCGAAGTGCAGCGATTGCAGAAAGAAGTCGAATTGCATTACCACTTCGACCAGATCATTGGCAAAAGCGCAGCGATGCAGCAAGTGTTTAAATTGGTTGAGCGTGTCAAAGAAAGCCCAGTGAACATCCTGTTGACAGGGGAGAGTGGTACCGGGAAGGATCTGCTTGCGCGCACCTTGCACTACCAAAGCGGGCGAAAGCACGCTCCTTTCGTTCCGATCAACTGCGCGGCGATTCCGGAACAACTGCTCGAAAGTGAACTCTTCGGGTACGTGCGGGGGGCCTTCACCGATGCCCGTAGGGATAAAAAAGGTCTGTTTATCGAAGCCGATGGTGGCACGTTGTTTCTTGATGAAGTGGGAGAGCTACCACTGCTGCTGCAAGCAAAATTGCTTCGGGTAATCGAAGATAAAGAAGTGCGTCCTCTCGGTGCGACTAAGACAGAAAAAGTTGATGTCCGGATTATTGCAGCAACGAATCGTGATATGCGTGTGGCGGTCGACCACGGGGAATTTCGTCAAGATCTCTTCTATCGGCTCAGTGTGATTGACATTCACATCCCCCCACTGCGTGAGCGGCCAGAAGACCTACCGCTCTTGCTGCAACATTTCCTTTCTCGCTCGACGCAAGCTTCGCACGTCCAACGCTTGTCGGCTGATGCGCTGCGGATTCTCTTGAACTATCCGTGGCCGGGAAACGTCCGTGAGGTGGAGAATACCATCGAACGCGCACTTGTATTGTGTCGTGGTGACGAAATCACGCCAGCCGACCTGTCTCCACACCTCATGACAACGAAGCCGCAAGTCTCGGGGTTAGAACATGCACTTCTTCGGCGGCGTTCTCTGGCTGACCTTGAGCGCGAGTACATCCGGCTGGCGCTCGAATTCACCGAAGGCAAGAAGAAAGAAGCGGCAGATATTCTCGGGATTGATCGCAAGACGTTGTACCGCAAGCTCGAAGAGTACAGCAAGGAAGATGACAGACCCACCGACATAGCAATGAGTGTGGCGTCGATGGCATAAAAAAATGCCCCGACGGACAGTATTTCTGATAAAAAAGGGCGACCGTAGAAGGTCGCCCTTTTTTATTGCTGTGCGGTTGATAGTGGCCCATGATACTGCACTTGTGGCAGAGGATCTGTCCCCATCTTCCGCGCCTGGACGAAAACCCTACCGTAATAAGCGTTTCTAGAGTGCTTTTTTTGTGCTCCTTGGGTATTCCCTCCTAAAGCATATGTCGTTTCGTCCGATTATTTGGAACGGAGGATAAGGCATATGAAAAATTTCCGTTCCTTGCGTTCCTACGCGATCCTGGCAGCTTTGACGTCATCGTTGGGATTCGGGATACCAAATGCACGAGCGATGGATTTGCCCACGCTTGTCGATCCCCAAGCTGAGTCGGCGATGACTCCAGCACCAATAGTTGTTGCTAGTCTTCAGAAAGTTGCGAAAACACAACAACAAGGGGGAGAATCAAAGTCGGTCAGGAAAGCCCAAAAGAAACTAGCGAAGGCTCAGGCGAAGCTTGCAAAGCTGCAGAATGAATTGAACACACTCAAAGAAAAACTCGCAAAAGGTCAGATTTCTCAAGCAGAGTTTGACAAAAAGCTGGGCAGACTAACGGATAAAATTGAGGCTGCCGAGCAGAAGATCGAAGTCGCAGAAGCAAAAGTCGAAGTCACTGAGGCAAAGCAAGCCGAAAAAGATGCAAAGAAGGCATTGGCTGCAGCCCAAAGGGCTTTCGACAAAGGACAGATTTCCCAAGCAGAATTAGATGCGAAGAAAAAGCAATTCGAAGATGCACAAAAGCAACTCGCGGACGCGAAAAAGCAACTCGAAGAAGTGAAAAAAGACGATTCTAAGCACAGTCCAAGCGCGTAAGCAGCGCAGCCAACGGTGGGGGGAAATACATGCGCATTTCAACACATTCCGTATCGATGAGCCTCTTCTTCGTCTCTCTCCTGGGCTGTGCGCCAACTGCGCACAGCCCACAGCTGACAGCAGGACCGCCAAGCACTGCCGGTACTTCCTCTATGGAAACTCCGGTGGCGACAACGAACGTTACGACGGTCTCTACGAGTGGCGTTGGACGGCCGAATAACGGCGTGAGTGACTCTATGAATGATGCGGAGACGCTTGCGAGGTTGTGGAAAAAACGCACCAATGAAATGTCTCCTGGGGACTACCCCTTAGGTCCTGGGGATGTGCTCGAGGTTTCTGTTCCCAATTTGGATGAAATCGCGACCTTTAGCGCGCGGATCACTGGCGACGGAACGATTACGCTCCCGCTCGTGGGGCTTGTCCAAGCCGCAAACAGGACGGAGGGGCAACTCCGTGAAGAGATTAGCCGTCGCTTGGAAGTTAAGTACATGAAAGACCCCCAGGTGAACGTTTTTGTGCGTGAGTACCGGAGTCGACAAGTCGCTGTGACTGGAGCGGTCCAGAAACCCGGACTCTACAGTCTTACGAATGGCGGGAATACGATCCTTGATCTTATTGGGCTCGCCGGCGGAATGACTCCAGAGGCCGCTCCCCGTGTGCTGTTATTCCCAGCCGAGTCCATGATGCAAACGCAAACGGGTATTCCCTCTTCTCCCAGCGCGATGGTGGCGTTTAATGGGAGAACTCCCTCTCCATTAGTGACTGCTCCAGAACCTGTAGTGATTGATCTTCAGAATCTGTCCCACGGTGGATCTCAGATCCACTTGACTATGCCTGTGCGGCCGGGTGATGTCATTATGGTTCCTCCTGGTGGCGAAGTCCTGGTCGAAGGGTGGGTAGAGAAGCCGGGCTCGTACAAAATCACGCCGGGACTGACACTGCTCGGGTCGGTCGTGGCAGCAGGAGGAGCGCATTTTGCCGCCGATACCTCAGCCGTCGAGCTCATCCGCGCCAACCGGGATGGGAGCAGGATCTCTTTTGTTGCTGACTTGGAGAAAATCAGGCGCGGTGAAAGCCAGGATATTTCGGTGCAGGAAGGCGATGTTATTGCGCTGCCGTCCTCGCCAGTCAAAGTCGGTCCATACGGGGTCTATTCATTCATTACGACGATGTTTCGCATAGGAGCATCAGTCTACTAACGATACTATTCTCCTGAGATCTGCAGCCGAAAACTCCGACGTGGGGGCGGCGGTCTCTTACCGAAATGATGAAGGGATTGACATTCAGCGGGGAACTTGTCCTGCCTGTCCATTACATAGGATTGTCACTATGCGTGAACTTTCTCCATACGTGTTGCAGCCAGCTCCGAACCTGAATTCGGAGATGTCACCTGGGACTCATGATCCGCTTATTGAAGAAGAGCCCCATTTGCGCGATTACTGGCGCATTGTTCATAAACATCTCCAGCTGATTTGCCTGTGTGTGCTGGCGGTTGTTGGTGCGACGACGCTCATTGTCTTCATGCTGACGCCACAATATACGGCAGAGACAACTCTCTTAGTTGAGCGCAAAGCCCCGCAGGCACTGAAGGTCGAAGGAGCGCAGGCTGAAACCGTAGGCCCAGACGAGTACGATTATTATAAAACGCAGTACGAGCTCCTGCGGAGCCGTACGATAGCGGCGCGAGTTATTCGAGAACAACAACTTGAGCAACACAGCTGGTTTGCCAAGGCAGAAGAAAAAAAGGGGTTCTTTGGCAACCTGTGGGCACAGGTCCGTGCGTGGCGGGGAACTGCGTCGAGGGACACCACCAATGACGATCCTGTGACTGTTGATCCATACGTACTAGAGACGTATCTGCATCAACTGCAAGTGAAACCCTTCCCACGAACGCGTTTAGTCAAGGTGTTGTTCAGGTCACCAGATCCTGAACTCTCGGCTCGTATCGTTGACGCGCATGCGGCGGTCTACCTGCATTACGGCGTTGAGCTACGAACCAGGGCGAATGTCGAGGCACAGCAATTTCTTGAAGAAAAACTTGTAGAGATCAAGGACCGGGTCGAAAAGTCGGAAGTCGCCCTTAACGAGTATCGACGCAATAAGGGGATTCTCTCTCTCGACGAAAAGGAAAATATTGTCGTCGATCGCTTGTCGGATTTGAACAAACGGTTGACCGAAGCTGAAGCCGGTCGAATCGAACTGGAGGCTCAGGTTCGCCTTGCCCGTAAACGCGATTACTCCTCCCTCCCCTCGGTACTTGAGAACAATCTTATTGACACGTTGAAAGGGCAGCTGGTGCCGCTGGAGGCAGAGTACGCTCAACTCTCAACGCGTTTCAAATCCGATTATCCGAAGCTGGTTCAACTTAAGGCTCAGATTGTGGAAACCGAGCAACGCATCAATAGTGAAATCGTGAAAGTAGTGTCCGGAGTTGAGTCCGCATTCCTTGCCGCGGAGGGGAAAGAAAAAAGCTTACGCGAAAAAATGGAAGAACAAAAAGCGGCCATACTGAGACTCAAAGATGCGTCGGTCAACTACGCGGTCCTAGACCGTGAGGTTGATACCAACCGTCAACTCTACGATAGCGTTCTGCAGCGCATGAAAGAAATGGGAGTGGCGGCTGAGTCGCGAACTTCCAATGTTTCGGTGGTTGATAAGGGAGAGATTCCACAAGTACCGTCACAACCGCACAAAGGATTAGCTATCTTTCTTAGCGCCATCGTCGGGTTGCTTGGTGGAGTCGGGGTCGCGTTTTTCCTCGAATACCTCGACAACACGATCAAAACTCCTGACGACGTTCAACGTCACCTCGGGCTTCCTAGTCTTGGAGTTGTGCCTGAGTTTTCCAGTATAGCCCATGGGCTGAACAACGCGCAGAAGGTGATTAGTGCTCCGGAA
>JAYVFX010000267.1:0-2706 GCA_043772795.1 Deltaproteobacteria bacterium | reverse complement strand
TACCGTTTCGTGTATGGCCCCCCACCTGCAGCATACCAGCCTGTGTCAAGAAGAGGGTACAGGGTTTTTGCAATGGCATGTGACAAACTGTGATGGAATTTGAGATCGATTCGTCTGGCATAGAGGTGATAGTAATTTTCAATAAACCAGGAGGCTAACCATACGTAATTTTGTGCGGCGGGCTCACCATCGCTCATAGGTCGCCCGACGTGAACATATTGGCGGAACAACGGTTCTAACCCAATCCGAGTGTCGTACTTTCTGAGCTTGGCGTTGAATAACGCTCCATGGATTGTCGTTGAATTCATACGCTCGATCCATGTCCGTACTGCGGTGTGACTGCGGCCATTCTTGACTTTGCCAGATTTAGTGATGAGCTCTCGGGTTGAGAACCCAATTGGGGACGGCAGACGAGGATGATAGACCAAGCGCCCATTCTCGTGCATAGCAACTAACTCAGCTTGTTCGTCACAAATCTTGAGGAAAGCACGGTAGAAGTCGAGATCTTCGGCATTAGGAAAACCATACTTTGCTGCAGGCACGATCTCTATATAGCGGCCATTCGATAGGGTAACGATCTTCGAAAGATTCTTTTCTTCACGCAGAGACGGTCGTGTATATCGCGCTGAAAAGAAACCGATCGTTTCGAGATTTTGTTCAGCTGCGACGTAGTCGGTTTGCCATAGGAGCGGCTGTTGTACCCTTCCTAACTGCCTAGCCACCTCTTGTTTCCCCATTTGAACCTCCCTTACCGTATTCCCTTATCAACCATTTTTCCTTCCCTCTTCCACAGAGAGAGAATATAAGAAAACATAAGAATATAGGAGACAGTATTTATTTCATACCTAAGTATTTGTCAACATTAGACTTTTTACTCTTGTAGTTTCACCAACTGGCCCCACTTTTTTCACCAACTGGCCCCACTTTTTTCACCAACTGGCCCCACCCCTCCCCCTCTTTCAGGGGTAGGTTTTTCCAGAGAGAAACAACGAAACGTCATTCCCGCGCAAGCGGGAATCCAGAAAAAAGGCCGACAGTCGTGGTTGAACCGCCTGGATGCCCGCCTGCGCGGGCATAACGAGCTAGCGTCTCCTAACGGAGTGTAAACCCGCACCAATTGTGGCGTAGACGAAAAACCTACCCTTGTAAGCCCCTCCCCCTCTCCTTCTCATTCGCTAGGTATGCTCGCGCAGCCAATATATGGTGCCTCCTCATTGAAGAGACGATGGTATGTTCCTGGCTGATGTTAGCGACAACTATGCTCTGCAGCCCCATTCTTTGCTGGATTGTGCAATAGATGTTTATCTTTTGGGATTCCACTATCAAGTTGGAACTTCCTTTTATGTACAGATTTTCACCAACTGGCCCCACGTCGCTCGCTCTTTGCGTAACTTCTTAACATGGAGATTTCGTTGCGCTTTCACCAACTGGCCCCAGTCAGCGTCTTGTTCATCTTATTGCGAACACGCTCTTTGTCGTCAACAATTCTTATATTAATTAACTACTTATATTGATAAATGGGCATGGTACATTCTACCAATTAGCGCGTCGCAATTAGGTGGTTACCCGCATTTTCAGTGTCTTACCTTTCGTTTTGTGGGATCGCCCAGCGTAATCCATTCGCGTTTTTTTGGAAGTTTCATCAACTGGCCCCTGTGTTCTGGGCAATAACAAGTCGCCACAGTATTACAAAGGAAATGGGTCGATATATTTACCAGTGCTGCCATTCCTCGTTGCTCTACCATCAAAAACCGTCTGGTGATGTGATGAACGGCAGCACGTGCATAGCGTATGGCCGGTGTTTTTATGGAGTAGCTCATGTTCACTATCTGTGACTCGTACATGAGGGGCTGGAGTCGAAGCAACGCAGTGCGCTAATAATGACAAGCTATGCAACGACACGATCTGGAGCGGTTGATTGGTGAGGGAGAGTCAACAACGTTAGAGTTTAAGCGGACCACAGGGGAGTTACGGGAAGGCTTGGCGACTATTTGCGCCTTTCTCAACACGACTGGTGGCCATGTTCTCTTTGGGGTGAATCGAAAAGGTGTCATTGAGGGACAACTCGTATCAGAGCAGACGTTGCATGAAATTGCTGCGGCCTTCAACCGCTTTGAGCCTCCAATCAGTGTGAAAATCGAACGAGTTGACGTTGCTGGAGAGCGAGAAGTGCTGGTGTTACGCGTGGAGTCCAACCGCGAAGGCATCCCCTTTACTTTTGATGGTCGAGCCTACGAGCGCGTGAGAAACACCACCCGCAAAATGTCACAAGAGCAGTACGAAACCCTGCTCTTTGAGCGTGCCCATGCGCGGCGGCGATGGGAAAAGTGCTGTTGATGTCGAGTTAGAAGACCTTGATCGCGAAGAAATCTTACGGACTCGGGAGTTGGCGATCCAGCAACGCCGTATCTCTGCGGAGACAAGCACCGAGGTCGGGGACATCCTTGACCGTCTCGGACTCCGGCGCAACGGAGTGATCACCCAAGCTGCACAGGTTTTGTATGGAACAGGATTTCTACCAGACTACCCGCAATGTCTCCTGAAGCTTGGGCGATTCCGGGGCAGGACCATTACCGGGGAGATCGTGGATAACCGACAGGAGCACCTCCATGCTTTTGCGATGGTAAGGGAGGGGATAGCTTTTTTGGATCGAACACTGCCGTTGACTGCCCATTTTTGGGAGCATCAAGTCTTTCGCGAAGATCG
>JAYVFX010000266.1:0-3944 GCA_043772795.1 Deltaproteobacteria bacterium | reverse complement strand
CGAAGTTCACACGTATTGGCGTCTCACGGTTGTCTGGTGTATCCATAAGCCCCTCCGCGTCGTGTACTTGTATAAATGAGTTCTTTGAGTACCTAACGCCCGCCGTCTCGGGCCGCCGCCCACACCGAGACTTTTCACGTTCATTCCAATCCGCCAGCGGGCGGCGGTCACGAGCACGGCGCTGGTTAGGCTTGCCTGCCTCCTTGGCTCACTCTGCTACCTTGAGTGGGGGAAGCATCTCTGTTGGTTCTAATCCCAACTCAAACATCCCAATCGCATCTAGGCTTGCATCGCTCGTTGGCGGCATAATCGGCGCGGACGCTCCATCCCGAAAAAGCCTCTCCAGAGGCGAAGTCTTAAAGAGAGCATGTGCTCCACACGCGGTTAAGGCACTCCGCGTGATTCGGGCGGTTGCTTCCCCTACGAAATATCTTGCCCGCAGCAATGCCGCTTGCGTTGCCGAGGTTAGCCCTTCAGTATCGGCCTTCCACGCGGCATGCCGCAGGAGCAGCTGCGCCGCCTCCAGATCAACGCTCATTTCGGCCACCCGGTGGCGAATATGTGGATGATAGCTCAACGGTTGGGCAAAGCCGCGTGGGATACGCTGCTTGAGAATGTCGCACGCATGGCGATAGGCAGCGGCGGCCACTCCCCAATAGACGACCCCTAAAGCCACCGCCCAAGGCGTGACGCTCAAAAACCACTCCAGAAAATTGTCCACCGTAAAACACGCCCCTTCCTCCGAGACAAAACAATCTTCCAGAATCAGATTATTGCTGCGGGTACCCCGCATCCCGAGTGTATCCCACACCTGCTCGACCCGCTGCCCTGGAGAAGGATGTGGGCCGATGATGATCATCATTGCCAAGGGATTGTGAGCGTTGTCTGGCTGCGCGGTGTACATCAGGTAATCGCACGCTTCGAGCATGGAGAGGAAGGCTTTGCGTCCGCTCAATGCGTATCCTCCGTCCACCCGACGAGCGCGCACACTGGGCATAAAGGTGGTTCCACCAACGAGACTGGAGGTGCCGGGCTCAGAGACTGCCGCCGCAAAGAGTTTTTGTTCTTGCACGGCCAGTGTGGCCACGCGCTGTTTGACAGTAGGGGAGGCGAAAGGGGATTCCATGACAATCCCGATCGCCGCCATGTGCATGTTGAACGTCAGCGCAGTCGTGGGACAACCCTGCGCTAATTCTTCCGCGGCGAGCACCCACCCCAACACCCCAGCTCCCCAGCCGCCCAGTTCCTTGGGAACGATCAGACTATAGAGCCCTTCCTGTTTGAGGGCCGCATAGTTTTCGACTGGTAGTGAGACCTCCTGGTCATGCTGGGCGGCCCGAGTGGCAAAGTCGGCAGCCAGCCGTCGGCAGACCTCCTGAATCTTCTGGTGTTGCGCAGTAAGCTGAAAATCCATCTGTCCTCCCCATCTGGTGTGTCATGGAACCTGCTGTTTCCAGGAAGCCTAACGCCTGGCTGAGGAGCCGTTGCCCAACCGTAGCCATTCGGTTCTTCTGAGTCCGTTGCGGGCAGCGGTCACCTCCAGCCGATGGTTAGGCCATGATGGGCTTCTCCCAAGGTCAACATCGAATCAGGGCAAAAGCCTTTACTTGCTTGTTAGCAACCACTCCTTAGTCTCGCCGGCTCTAGTTCGGATGACGAAAGCCCCTTTTCCGAGGGCTTGAACCGAGACGCCATAGTTTCTCGTAAACTCTGGGTGCAAACGGGCTGGCAGTGTCCATTCCCCCTTCGCTGGTCGGGAGGCCACAAAGGTTCCTTCCTGGGTACTGAACACCAGCAGCAGTTGTCCCGAGTCGGGATCGACTGCCATGTCGAGGTCGTCCTTCTCGAGGAGGTCCACATTGCCTTTGTACACGCGTACTTTTCGCCCGAAGCCGCCTGGGGTCCAGGTGACATGGAAAATTCCTGAGTCCTTGTGGTGGGGTTCGCCATAGGCGTGGTACGTCCAATCCCAGATTAAATGCACAGTCTCACCCCACGCAGCACTCCAGGGATGGCCCCCCTGGGTGAAGTAATCCCGATGATCCACGAGCCAGGCGTCAGTCCATTTGCCAGTGGACAGGTCACCGATCAGCCAGAAGAACTTGAAGCGGTTTCTTTGGTCCCTATCCACATCGCACACTACGAGATGACATCGCCCCTTACTATCCATGGCCAGCGCGGCGTCATAATCCACATCTCGGAAGAAAAGGGTCGGCTGCAATTGGCCTCCGACGCGCTTGCCGATAAAAACATCCTGCGGATGAAACTCCCCGCCGACACTGAAGCGGCGACGGTTTTCACGAGTAGATTGGAAGGGATGGCCGGGTGCGAGATCTTTGTCATGGCCATAACCGAGATAGGCCTCGATCTCGGAACCGTCCGGCCCTTTCGTGACGATCCGTTTTTGGGTGTCATACGAAGAGCGCGGCTCCGGTCCAGACAGCTGCTGCGGTACGAGGCTGAAGGCAAACTCAGATGCCTCGGCCGGTAGTTCGTCAAAGCCGGTCGGCCCCTGGGGTTGGGGAAAGTCACGTACATCAAAACCGAGGAACTTCTGGGTCTGCTGCGCTTCAAAGGCAGCGGGGTCTTCCGGCGCATCTACCAGCGCGTCGGGCGGGCCCATACCTTCGACGTGGAACGTCTCGTCCGCCAGCGGTGGGTTGAGTTTCCAGTTGGTATACACCTCTCGAACTCGATAAGAGGAGGGCTTCCCCCCTGGGTCCTTTACATGCGTCTCGCGTTGCAAAGGCAGGAGTGTTTCCCGATCGATCCAGAGACGACTAGTTCCACCACCAAAGCGGGGGCTAATGGGGCCGAACCCAAACCCGATCTGGAGGTCCAAGACCACGGACGGCCGGCCCCTGAGGGTTTCTTCCCGAACCCACTCGGCGCCCCGCGCCGTGACGTACCCGCCGCTTGGTTGCTCGTTATCAAAGAAGTGGGCCAAGCGCCATCCTAGAATTCCCGCTTCCACCAAGCTCCGCTTGATGCATGATCCTTCTCCCTCACCAACCTCAAGAGGAAGTAATTTTTTCGGGTCCTGGGTGGAACGGACGTAGTACGTGAACCCTTCATACCAGGCTTCGCGTGTAGGAATCTGCCTCTTGCCTGCCCATTGTTCCGCCCAGTATGCGCGCCCGTTGCCTTTCACACGAAAGTGATAGCGCATCGGACCAACGTGAAAGGCGTATTTCCGTTCTTGCACGGTCACTCGGGGAGCTTCGAGCACTTCCAACGTTGCGTCCCACTCGGCAGTGTGGCTCGATGTCAGGGTCTTGCGGCTCAGCTCAAGCCATTCTTCTGCGTTCTGCCCAGGGTCCTCTAACGATGGCTGAGTTTCTTGTGAGGCGAAGCCAAGGAGTTGCCCCGCAGCTATGGATGTTGTCTCCGAAGGAGGACTGACACTACTACTCAGTGCTACAAAGCCCAACAGCAATAGTGGACTCCATCCACTAGCAGCTTTCAACTTGCTGGGTGAGTTCAAGAGGGGAACCCATGAGCGCAAGCCCCAGGCATCCGTTGCCAAAAGCACGATTACCAGGGCATCTACTCCTAACAAGAGGAGAGCTGCATTATCGAATGTTGTACCCGCGAGGATGGTGAAGGCAATAAAGCTATAGCCGATCACTGCAACGGTTTGCTTCCACCGTTGTCCGGATCTGAACCCTGGCACTTGCCTCAGCCAGGGTGACGAAGAGAGGGCTTGGAGGGTTATCCCCACTATCTGCACAGGTTGTGATGGTGTGCTCTGAAGAAGCCGTCCGCAGTAACCGCAGAAACGTGCCTGCTCCCGATTCTGTTTGCTACACACGCTACAGAGAGGCATACTTCTCCAATTCGACTCTTACTGAGTTGTTCATCTGTCTTTATCAATACGTCTTGTTGGCTTTGCGCATGTCCAGTTTACTCATCGGTCCTAACAAAGTCTGCTCGAAGGGCCTAAC
>JAYVFX010000265.1:0-2245 GCA_043772795.1 Deltaproteobacteria bacterium | reverse complement strand
GTGCCCCTTTGCCAATAAAACCGCGCGCTCCGGCTTGCAGTACCCGCATGGCGTATTCTTCATTGGCGTGCATGGTGAGAATCAACACTTTTGCGGGCAGCCTTTCCTCAACGATGCGTTTCGTGGTTTCAATGCCATCCAGCTCGGGCATAGACAGATCCATCAAAACGACATCTGGTTGCAGTTGCCGGACCGCACGTAGGGTTTCTTGCCCATCGCTTGCCTCACCGACCACCTTGAAATCAGGGTAGTCTTGTAGCAAACGACGGAGCCCCTCGCGCACTAGGGCGTGATCATCAGCAAGAAGTATTTTAATCATGAACATGACTTTCTTCAGCAAGTGGGACTTCAACCCGTATGGTCGTTCCGGCTCCAAGGACAGAACGAACCTCGCATGTCCCTTCCAGTAACCACGCGCGCTCTTGCATGCCGATGAGACCTACCGCATGGGGATCTGTGACTTGCTTCACATCGAATCCTTTCCCGTCATCACTCACTGAGACTACAAGCCGCGAGGTCGTGCATGCGAGCGTCACCTGTACCTCTGAGGCCTCGGCATAGCGCGCAACATTCGTGAGCGCCTCTTGCACGATACGATAAATATTGGTTGCTGTATCTTGTGAGACTTCTTGTTCGTTGAGCGAACTTGAGAAATGGACCGGGAGCCCGCTGCGCCGTTCAAACTCACTGAGATACTCTTGTAGGGCCGCCTCAAGACCAAGACCACGTAGTTCCCCTGGGCGTAAGGTGGTACACAGCTCGCGGGTCGCCATAATCACTTCTTGTATCAGTTGTCGAGTCTCGAGCAAACGCTCGCCAGTCGACGGTTCCCCTGGATCCCGGCGTAGCACCCAGTCGAGATTCATACCAACGGCAGTGAGCAACTGCCCTAAGTGATCATGTAACTCTCGACTAATCCGCTCTCGCTCTTTTTCTTGAAGATGCAAGAGACGGGCAGAGAGGCGACGGAGTTGCGTGTGCGCTTCGGCCTTGGCGTGTTCTGCGTCACGAACCTTTTTCACGTGTGCAGCTGTTTTGAGCGCAACATCGACCCAGAGCAGTAAACGGTCAGGACCTTCACTTTTATCGTGATACCCCTGAATAGCTAAGGCACGTAACATATCGCGCGGTGGATGTTCCCCTGAATAACCGGTTTGTAAAAGGATTTGGACGTCCTCGTCGATTTTACGGATCTCCTGGATAAACTGCTCACCGTTCATCTGTGGCATCAAATAGTCGACTATGATGAGTTGGATAGCCTGAGGACGAAAGAGAGCCAAAGCTTCCCGTCCACCAGTGGCAGTAACGACCTGGTGTCCTTCACGTTCCAGCAGGTACTTCGACGAAATGAGGATTTCCTCTTGATCATCAACCACAAGGATTGTGGAGCCCGAAGAAGGGGGGGAGGTATATCTACGTGCCATCCGATCTGTACCTTTTTCTCATCGTGCCACACTCTCAGCATGCAAGAAAACATCACTACGATAGCCCTATCTTGTAGAAAGCCGAGGCAGTCAGGTCAATGTTTCCCTGCATAGGTGCTAGAAGGTTTTTTTCTACTCCTTTCGGAGAAGTCTCTCGTATCTCTTTGCTATTTTGTGAGGAGGCACAGCGGGAGCTCCCTCGCTTTCTATTGTAATTCTCCAAAAGGAGAAACTATTCCAACGCAATAAGAAAGCACGAGAAATGAATTACGAGAACTATACTGTCCACGGGAAGAAATTGCGGTTTTGCTCAGCTCGCCCGGCGATGAATCGCCGGGCTACATACCAACGCCCCATAAATGGGGCTTCTCAGCCGGATTCATCCGGCGTGGTTATGTAGCACGGGCATTGATGCCCGTGAGAGAGTAAAAGCGCAATTTGTACCCGCGCTCAGTATACGTATACCCCTATGACGCGAGGCTCACTCTGGATGCGATCCTTGCGTAGGTCCTGGGATTCGTTTGGTCCATATCCAGCCGGTAAACGGCAGCCCTTTTTCGGCACTATAGCCGACTGCGGTACTCTGTACCTTACCCGCAGCATCAGCAAGTATGAACGTTGGGGTCCCACTTACTCCGTAGGCAAGGAACAGCTTCCGTAACTGGTCCACAGCAACGATGGCAGGAAAGGGACCTTCATACTTTTTGAAGAAGGCGTCGAGTTGCTCGGCTGGCTCGTCGGTAATGGCGATTACCGGAATACCTTTCTCACGTTCGAATGCTACCACTTCAGGCAAAGAAGCTTTGCACGGTCCGCACCAG
>JAYVFX010000264.1:0-4093 GCA_043772795.1 Deltaproteobacteria bacterium | reverse complement strand
GCGATTCTCTTTCGTCCACCTCTTGGGATCCTCCTCTGCTCTCTCTCCTTCAGACTCCCAAACGCCTCTTTTCATTCATGAACCTCTCGAACGGACTCTAAGATAGGCAGATAGCTGGATTTGAGCAGTCCTCCCGTTTTGAAGACTCTTAGCGGATCACAACCTGCTAGCGATGGCGACGATAATAATGACGAGCGTAAGGACGGGAATGGGAGGAAGAGCCGACCCAAACCCGATGGCAACGGGTTACCCAGTGGTGACGATGCCATACTTGGTGACATCGCTTCACCCACCGAGCTTCTGCTGGAGAAGCCGATGCGGCAAGGATACCAACGCTAAGTCCAACAATCACCATAAACAACGCGAGGGCTTTTTTGCACGATCTCATAAGATGCTCCTCCTCTTCTTGTGAATTATCATCGGGGTATAGAAAATACTTCCGCAGAATCATTTGTTGGTTGCATGCGATAGCACCACTAGCGGTCAATGACGTGATCGCTGTATTGAGAGCCTCTCTGAGTCACTTAGCGTAATGAAGCAGAAGTCCTAATCTTGTATGTGTGGTGAAGTTGTAGGATCTTAGAAGTGCAGTTGTTCATGGTGGATATTGGCCAAGCGAGGTGAATGGATGTTGTCATCGATAGATAGGCTTTGTTTCTGCTCGCCGATTCGTGTCTCTCATTATTAGACGGTGAGCCTCTGAAAACGAAGCCATAGAGCAGGCATAATGCGATAGCTCGCCAGCCCGCCAATGACTAGCAGAGTCAGGCCCAGAAGCAAGCCGAACCATAGAGCTTCCGGTACGATAGCAGTAAATCCGCGCAGGTCACGTGCGTGGGTAATAAGTCGAAAGAAGAGAAACGATAGTACCAAAGTCATAGCCGGTCTCCTGTGTGGTAAAGAGGTGGAGATGAGTTACTGTCGCCTCTCTCGTCCCCTGTGTAGAGAATTGCTTTATTTTGCGATGATCATGCTGGAACCCCAAGTTCTCTTCATGTTAGGTTGTGATAGCTCAGTGACAGTTGGCTGCGAGACGTCAGCAGAGTGGCTACCAGTGTTTTGTAGAACCGACTCTACCAGCGAATCCATGGCCTTGAGCCGCCGCCATCATAGCGACCGCCCCTCTTATACTGGCCCCAACGGTTATATGGATCTCTGCCATTGTAGGGGTCTATAGAAGATCCACGATCGTACGTCCTATCGTTCCACGTGTCGCGATCGTGATGATAACGGTGATGGCCGCTGCAGGCACTGATCACCAAGAAGGTGAGCGGCAGGGTCAGAAAGGTAATTTTTTGTAATAAGGTTCGCATGGTCAACTCTTTTTCGTTGACACAGAAAGTGAATAAGTCATGGGATGAAAGTTCGGAGACCTGATGCTGAACTCCTTTTGTTCCCATTGTGAAGCTAATATCGTGCCGTCGGTAACATTCATGCTACGTAAGGTAAGGCTATTGGTCCGTGTTGTCTGTGAAGTTCGTGCTACAAATGTTGGGATGCTGGGACAATCGGGGAAGAAAAGAGGAAAGACGTTCCCGCAGCGTTTCTACACTGCCTATGGGCCGCCCTAGGTTCGTAGCCTCTACATTCGTTCGCTTCCGCTGCGAAACAATATCGGTGCAAAATAGGAACCAACACGAGTCATGAGTGGTACGTTGCACCCGTGCAGATTGGTAGCGCTAAAAGTGTAGATTTTTTAACTAGAGCACTGTGTTGGATAAGCTACAAATACAGGCGCTCGATTTGACGTTGAAGGGACGGCAACAGACTGTCGTGTCTCTTCGACAAGCTTACGAGTACTCCATCACCACTGGTACGGATCGACGAGGTGGTGGCGTGGCCAATACGCATGATAGTCACAGCTTTCGCCAGGAACGCATCAAGATGAGCAAAGAACTGGTGATTGCGAGCCACGTCTTTCAGCGTCGGTATCCTGTGGTCCTTGAGGATTTCGTGGAGAGTTCCCTTGTGAGCGAGAGGATGCGCTGGCGTTTTACCCAACGCCATAACCCACAGATACGCGGCTCTCTCGCTCTTCAGTTTACAGTCCTACCTTTTCTGTTCTTACAAATAAAAAAACTACGCTCAATCTTACCAAAAGCGAGAGAGCACGAGACGCTTCTGTCGTCCGACCACACAAGAAAATCCATGACGTAGCCAAGCTCATCCGGATGGCAAGACATTTGCTGTAATACTTATCACAGAACCAGCTATCAGCACGATTCAGAACGCCCTGTATCTCATTAATGCTCAGAACTCATCGCTGGATTTGCCTCGGTTGGATGTCTCTGAGAGCGGTGTCGGCGGGCTCACCGGAGACAGACGGGGACAGCATGATACGACTGCATCAACAACGCGGCGCACGGCGCCGCTCAACCACCTGGGGTAACCGCACTCGCTGTTACGCCGGTGCACAAAAGGAGAATGAGAATGAGTGGCAAAATAGACCAGGCTAAAGGCCGGATCAAAGAGGCAGCAGGTGCGCTCACGGGTGACAAAAGTCTCAAGCGCGAGGGTAAGATGGATCAAGTGGCGGGAAAAGTGAAGGAAACTGCGGCAAAAGTAGCGGAGAAGGTGAAAGAAAAAGTGGAGAGGGCGGCGGATAGAATGAAACATGCCTAACGTGCCCCAACCCTTCTCACCAAGTGAAGTGGGGAACGCGGGTTACTTCTCATAGAAGGAGAAACAACACATGGTCACATACAATCGGTTGCAACGAGGAATGATCGGAGTTCTGGGCAGCGCGTTGCTGGTGATAGGGAGCGCGTTCGTAAGCGTTGGGTGTGAGCGCGAGGGACCGGTCGAGAAGGCAGGCAAGAGCGTCGACCAAGCGGTTGAGGCGGCGAAGGACAAGCTTGATCCCGAAGGGCCCGTCGAAAAAGCCGGGAAGAAGGCCGACCAGGCGGTCGAGGCGGCGAAGGAAAAAGTGAAGGACAAGTAACGTCGCTTCGCGCGTATTCGCGGGCGAGGCCTGGACCTCGCCCGCGACCAAGTAGTGAGACACGTCCTCTGGGAACCCTGGACCATCATTGAGAAGTGCAGGAGTCGTATCCCTGGTGGTGAGGGACTAACCATAAGTGATAAACAGAAGAGCTAGAGTCTGGGAGCAACTCCGCACGTGGGGGTGTGGCGTTCCGCGTGTAGACGCCCCACAAGAGGGCTGAAACGTTTATAAACTGGATTGGAGGGACACATGCCGCTCATACAACTTGTTGGTACACTGATCGTCGTCGGAGTGCTGTTGTGGGCAATGAACACATACATTCCGATGGATCCAAAGATACGGCAAATCATCAACCTCGTGGTGGTCGTGGCCGTGGTGCTCTGGCTGTTAAGGATATTCGGTGTGCTTGACTACGCCAAGGGTATCCGGGTTGGGGCATGGCAGACGAGGCCACGTACCGTCTTGGTTGGTTTGCAACCAGGACCAGCGGGGGCATTTGTACAGAAACCTACGGTTTCGTGGGAAGTCCTGGGATCAGCAGAGGTGACTTCTGACCAAGATCCCCTGGGTGGTCTTCGTTGAAGTAGGTGCCATTTGGCAAGACATGCTTAAAAGGCAGCAAAGAGATATGCGCTAACGTCTCCTCTTCAATCACTTCTCCCTGCTGTCGGAGCTGGTCCACGATATCTGTGATCTTGAGCGTATTCCAATAGAGGATCGCATTCGAGACGAGACTCAAACAGCTCGCTTTGTTCATGATGGCTTCGTAATCACCGGTCGTGAATTCCCCCTGGTCGGCAAAGAATACTCGGCGGGGCAGCTTGTGACGGTACTCGCCCTTGTTGAGCTGCCGTTGGACAGTCCGACGCAGTTCCGGCTCCGTCAGATAGCGGAGGATGTACTGCGTTTTAATAATCCGGCCCAGATGGGTGACCGCTTTGGATAACCGGTCGGACGGGAAGCTGTTGGTTAAGCGTTGGACAACGATATGAGCCGGGACCGTCCGCTACTTCAGTGAGAGTGCGACCCGCAGCATCGCCTCCCATTGTTGTAATTGTCAGGGAATAACCTATTCAAAGACTAACGTGGGGAGATGGTGTCATTCCATTCTCCGTGGAACCGATCTTTCGTTAACTTGACCTGGGCCAA
>JAYVFX010000263.1:0-5381 GCA_043772795.1 Deltaproteobacteria bacterium | reverse complement strand
GCAGCGCTGGCTCACCTTCGTCCACAATCACGCCAAGGTGATCGTGGCCTGCGACTTCTTCGTCGTCATCACGGCCACGTTTCGCACCCTTTACGTCTTCGTGTTGATGGAAGTGGGAACCCGGCGCATTCTCCATCACAACATGACCGCTCATCCGACAGCGGAGTGGACCCTGCAGCAGTTCCGGGAGACTCTGCCCGGCGATCATCCGTACCGATTCGTGCTCCACGACCGGGACAGCATCTTTTCCCAGGAACTAGACAAAGCGGTCACTCAGCTGGGAGTGAGGGTTCTCCGCACGCCGGTGCGGGCGCCGATGGCGAATGCCTTCTGCGAACGTCTCGGGGGCAGTCTTCGCCGGGAGTGTCTGGATTTCCTGATCCCACTCAACGAACGCCATCTGCGGATGATTGTCAAAGAGTGGGGAATCCACTACAACCGGGGGAGGCCTCACAGCTCGTTAGGGCCTGGCATTCCGGAACCCAGCCAGGAGAGCGTTCCGGCCAGTGACCACCGGCACAAGCTGCCCACCGGATACCGCGTCGGGAAGACACCGGTCCTTGGCGGCTTACATCACGAGTATCACCTGGTCAAGGAGGCTGCTTAGACGACGTTGCCGGGGCTCGAACGGAATTTTTGCGGACCACACCCGTCGATTTCGACGGGATAGAACCTTCGAAGGCCTAACTAGATTTGCGCACCAACTCCTGTGCAGATCTCCATATCATCCCTTGCACCATTTCCTCAGCCCGCCGAAGCGTGAGTTCGCGACGCTTGCTCTCGCCCACCGTTTCGCGCGGAATGCGGAAATACTCAAGATGAAGGCGTGCTGACAGATCCTCTCCACTGGCTCCGTCCTTGCTCGTTTCGTCCTTCCAGACCAACGTGATCCAGAACACCAACTCCTTGCCCTGGGCAGCGCTCTGCACGGCACCTATTGTTTGATTGAATGATTGGCCTTTGCGGTCAACGGTCAGTGAAATGGAGGGACCAGTTGAAGTTCCAAGATCGGCGAAGTTTGTCCATTTGAGTGAGACGCCCAGAAGCTCTTGAACTGCATCGACGCAGCTCTCGACAGTCAAGTCTGCGGAAAACGGGACTTCAAGTTCAACCGGCGTCCAGTTGTTCTTAATCTTCAGAACCAATGGCCGTCGCGAAATTGACTCGGCAAACCGTTTGACGTATTCATCG
Source organism: Deltaproteobacteria bacterium (assembly GCA_043772795.1). GTDB lineage: Bacteria > Desulfobacterota > Binatia > Bin18 > Bin18 > VGTJ01. The sequence continues at coordinate 4,190 of JAYVFX010000263.1, read as the reverse complement.
TAATACCGGGCCTTCCGAAAGGCTTCGATGACCTGGGCTTCCGTCACGGTTACTCGGTAGTCGAATCGATCGGCTACGGCTGAGGAGTGCTTCTGGCAAAGCGCATCCCAGTGTTCTGGCCCAAGGAAGTCTATCTTCTCGTTTGAGAGCCCTAACGAGCTAACTTCGGCCAGGATGCTCTTCACTGCACTGCCGGTGTACGGAGCGTTGGTCGCGTACGTGTAGAGATCCCACTCCAGAATGGCCCTCGAACCAATCGCAGACCGCAAAGACTTGATGCTTTCGTCGGCTGACACTGAACCGAGGGCACCGCGTTCGTCGCTCTTGCACTGAAAGGCTGTTTTCGTTGGACGGCGAAGTATGTCAATGCCGCCGTCAGGGGCACGCAATCTCATGAGACCACGACCTCCGTGCTCCGCCGCAAGAAGCACGTAGCAGAGCGATTCCCAGGCGTCGCCAAACTTCGTGTCTGGAGGCGTCACCTTGAGGAACTCTGCGGAGAAACTGTAGCGCATGGCAAGAACCGGTCGTTGTATTCAGTTTCCAGACTATCCCAACACCGCGGTCCCTTGCTCACGTTTAGCTGCGCTTCTATCATGCGGGGCCCCAGTACATTTTGGGTTCGATCCATAGACAGCGCGAATCCCTGGAGCAAATCGATGTCGGCATCGCCATGCCGCGTAACCTGTGGTCGAAGCTACTTTAGCCTCTGAACAGCTACCTGTGCGATATTGCAGCCTTCAACTCCAGCGGGAAGACGCATTCCGGGATACCGGCCAGTGTCTTCGGCCCTCCGAACCCACGCATTCAGCGCGTCGTTCGCGCGCTCGTCCACAACCAGAGCCAGGATTTCGAACACCGCTCTTTCGTCTCGGTCTGAGCCTAGGGAAACGAGAACTTGCCATTGTCCACCGCGGTTGATCGAAGCGCTACCCCCACCCTGTGGCCACCAAATAGCAAGTCCCTTGCGTCGGGCGAATGTCCAGAGATACCGCCCTGCCGGAACTTTCGCCGTGCCCTGCACCTCTGCCTCGGTTTCAATCCGCTCGCCCTCCACGGGCTTCGTGATCTTAATCGAGCAGCCCTTCTCCTGAGGTTGAGCCAATGCTATTTGGGTAATGGAGAGAACAAGAAGTAGAAGAATTGTCAGCATGTGGTTTCGGAACCCTCGCAATCGTGTCAGAACCATCTCGTTATCTCCTAACAACGGTGACTTCAGATTTGCAGCCAAGTGGCAACTTCGGAATATTCGCAACATCGCCATACTGGGGGGGGCTGACGGTCGCAACCACGGCAATGTCTATGGTTCTTGCTTCAGCACCGTAGTCAACTTCTCTTTTCCAGGAGCATGGTGATCCTTTGCAAACAATCGTGCCCACGATTGACCAAGTCTTAGCCTCGTGTCGCTTGCGAAATAGCAACAGCTGAGCAGCGGGAGGGAGCGTTGCTGTTCCTTCGACCTCACCGTCGCGGCCAACAGTTGCTCTGTCACCAGGGCTCTTGATAGCCACGCGACATTTCTCTCCCGCCTGCGGCCTGGAAATGTCTGAAGCAAGTAAGGCGATGATCAGGACAGACGAGACACGCACCCGCATACGCTAGCTCCTTTAATATGGATACTCGACCTTCCCGAACGCTCTGGAAAATTGGCTCGTAGCACGCCGAAAGTCGTTGTTTGCATAAGACTCGATGGCTTTGCTCATTGAGTCCCAGTCAATGACGTTCTCCGCATTGGAAGAGCCGGGTTCATCTCTCGACTTGATCGAGTAGCGTCCTGGCAACCTGTTCCATGCCTTGATGTATTGCTTTGCAGCCTGTTCGTACAACTCGTAGTCCTGACACTTTCTTGCGTCTGCCAAGTACGTCGAGAAGAGCCACTCGAACTCAAGTTTTTCCAACCCATCAAGGTCCGACGGCCGAAGAGATTCAGCCGGGGCGGATGCCAACCTGGCAAAGTCGACAGCATGTTTCGGAGACACACCCGATAGCATCTCGATGGCCATTGCCCTCCGAAGAGCAGGGTCCTCAGAAAGCGACGGAATAATCGTGGCCGCAAACTGTGCCTGTGACAACTTACGCTGATACGAGAGAGTATCATCTTGCGTCTTGAGTTGGAACAGCAGGGAGTCTCGCTGCGCGGCAAAGGTGTGGACTGCCCAGATGGTACCGATAACTCCGAAGGCAAGCTTGCAGGTGATGTCAAGCCGATCAATCCAATCGCGTTCTTTTGTTGCCGAACCGCCTTTCCCCTGGGGTACTTCTGAGGGAGGGTCGGAGTCCGTGTTCTTGAGTGCTCCTCTCGATTGAGCAGTCTGAGCGGAAACAGTAACAGCGCCGAAATCTCTCAAATGGGCAACAAGTGAGCGAGCAGTCCGCGCACCGATTGAGAGCCTAATGACTTGATCTGACACGGTGACCAGACCGCCACGCTTTAGGTAACCTAAAAAGGTTTTCATTCCGAACCGCCCTCCCCTGATTTTGGCGAGTCACCCGAATCCAGTTGACGAAGAGCACTCAGCTCGAAGCCACCTACGACTCCGACCATGATTCCACCCAGTGCACACCCGAAGGTAAAGGCTTCCCGTCTGGAGGAGAAGTCAACCAACGAGGTCATGGCCATGGTAGACGCTAGCAGGAAGATATCAAAGCACAGCACCTGCCAACGGCCCTTGGGCGCAGCAAAGAAGTACCGAAGCCGGTGAGTTCGGTGGAACAGCAGGTAAACAAGCAAATGGCCGAGCGCAGCCCACACAGCCAGTGGTATCAACGCGAGTGACACAGCCAGAGTCTATCGCATCCAAACGGCGGGTTGGAATCCGCCTGTGGCCCTTTCACGCGCAACCGCCCTGAACGACGAATGTGCAAGGGCCGCTTATAGCGCCCAGTAGGCGCAGGGACGGAGTTTCGTGTGTCGACGCGACCTAACAGGGCCATTCACCATTTTCCTTGCCCATATCGCATTTACGGGCCTCGTCCGGTTTTCTGAAATCCAGCTTCCCAGGATTCGGAGAAGAATACCTCTTTCCCAGCTTTCCGAAAACCCGTAAAGCAGCTTCATGGCGGTCATCGCGGTCATTCAGCAAAAGGGGGGAGTCGGCAAATCGACCATCACCGCAAACCTCGCCGGGGAATTGGTTGAGAAGCAGCTCATCGTAAAGGTGCTGGATCTTGATCCTCAGCGGAGCCTCGCAACGTGGGCGCGGATGGGTGGAGGCGTCCTTTCCGACATCGTTGGGCCAGTCGATGTGAAGAACCCCAAGGAGTTCAAGGCCGTGGTTGAGAACGCTGCGGCGGAAGCCGAGCGGGTAATTCTTGATTGCCCTCCGGGCCTCCCCGATACCGGAATGATGGCCGCACTACTCGCGGACATCACGATCCTTCCCGTAACGCCGTCCCCCCTCGACGTGATTGCCAGTAAGGCCGCGCTGGATCTGATTCGGGAGGTGCAGCGAAAACGCGCCAAGGGCCTTCCGCAGGTGGCCTACGCCCCGTCGAAGATCATCCAAAACACGATTCTCGCCCGCGATCTGGAGAACACCCTCAAGCGCACCAACGAGCGCATTCTGGCCCGGCATCAGTCAGCGAATAGCGATAGCCGAGTCGGTCCTTCAGGGGTTGACCCTTCGTGAATACTCGCCGTCGAGCGACGGCGTCGCCGAGTTTCGAGAACTTGCAAACGCAATAGAAAGGATGGTGAAGCCATGAACAAACGTGCACGAATGACCGACCTCGCGGATGAGTTGCTTTCACACGACGAGCGCAGCGAGCCGCCTGAAGAACCGAAAACCAGGAAACTGCTTTTCCGAAAACCCGCAAAGCGCCCGCAGCTTGCCGAGGCCATCGAAGTCAGCCGCCCCTACGGCGGGCGTGGAGACTTTGAGAAAGTGACAGTGACGCTCCCAAGCGATGTCAGGGACCTCCTCAACCAAGAGTCGCTTCGTCGTAAACGGATGCGGTCGTCGGAGTGGCCGATCACGGCGATTGTTCGCGACGCCCTGGCAACCTACCTCAACAAAAGGGCGGAATGAAATCGGGCTTGACGCGAGTAGGGGGCTTTGAACAACTGTGCCTACCGGAAATCTCGAACTGCTTGAGAACATGGAGCTTGCCTGCCATCCTTCAGTTCCTACGTTTGGCTGTCGACGCTCTCCACCTGTTGGCCGCCGTCGCGTCAGCAACCGTCAAATCCC
>JAYVFX010000262.1:0-6410 GCA_043772795.1 Deltaproteobacteria bacterium | reverse complement strand
GGAGAGGAGAGAAAAACAGAGCGGCTTGGGCTTAATTTGTAACTGATGGCATGCTGCGCCCCTACTGACTACTGACTACTTATTTTCTTCCCAACGCTTTCGCCATCGTCACGCCCATCTCGGCTGGGCTTGGGATGGTATGCGCACCGGCATCTTGCAGTGCTTGAATCTTCTCCGCTGCGGTGCCTTTCCCCCCGGCAATAATCGCACCGGCATGCCCCATTCGCTTCCCTTTAGGAGCGGTCTGCCCACCAATAAACGCCGCGACTGGCTTCGTCACATTGGCTTTGATAAACGCTGCGGCATCTTCTTCAGCCGAGCCGCCAATCTCACCAATCATGACAATGCCTTCAGTTTGTGGGTCATCCTGGAACATCCGTAATACCTCAACAAAGTTCGTGCCGTTCACTGGATCACCACCGATACCAACGCATGACGATTGGCCAATGCCAAGCTGCGTCAACTGATGCACGGCTTCGTAGGTCAGTGTTCCACTGCGAGAGACAACGCCGATTGAACCTTGTTTGTGAATGTATCCCGGCATAATACCGATTTTACATTCACCAGGAGTGATGACGCCAGGGCAGTTTGGACCGATCAGGCGCGAGCTTTTCCCTTGCATGTATCGTTTCACCCGCACCATATCGAGGACAGGAATGCCTTCGGTAATACAAATGACAAGCGGCACTCCGGCATCGACTGCCTCCATGATCGCATCAGCGGCAAACGGTGGCGGCACGTAGATCACTGAGGCATTCGCACCAGTCGCTTTCACCGATTGTTCGACCGTGTCAAAGATGGGAATGCCTTCAAAGTCAGTCCCGCCGCGACCAGGGGTCACCCCGGCAACCATCTGCGTTCCGTATTCACGACAGGCACGTGTGTGCAACTGACCGGTTGCTCCGGTGATCCCTTGCGTAACAACTTTCGTATTCTTGTTGACGAGAATGCTCACTGTAACCTCGCAAAGTAATGAGTGCTGAGTAATGAGGACTGAGTGTCAAGAAAGGCGAGTCAAATGCAGTGTCTCACTCAGTCCTTAGTCCTCAGTCCTCGTTACTTATTTGCTTTTCACGGCGGCAACAATCTTCTTCGCAGCGTCGGCCAAATCGTTGGCTGGGGTAATGTTGAGGCCAGACTCGGCAAGAATCTTTTTGCCTTGATCAACATTAGTTCCTTCCAGTCTCACAACCAGTGGAACCGAGAGTTTGACTTGTTTGGCTGCCTCAACTACGCCCGTGGCTACTACATCGCAGCGCATGATGCCGCCAAAAATGTTGACTAAGACACCTTTGACGTTTTTATCGGAAAGGATGATTTTGAACGCTTCAGTCACCTTCTCGGTCGTGGCTCCACCACCGACATCTAAGAAGTTCGCGGGCTCAGCGCCATAGAACTTGATGATGTCCATCGTCGCCATTGCCAGCCCAGCGCCGTTAACCATACAGCCAATGCTGCCATCAAGCGCAATGTAACTGAGGTCAAACTTTGAGGCCTCAACTTCTTTGGGGTTCTCCTCGGTAATGTCGCGCATCTCACGAATATCAGCATGGCGGAAGAGCGCGTTATCGTCGAAGCCCATTTTGGCATCGAGAGCGACGAGGTCACCGGACTTCGTCAATACCAGCGGGTTGATCTCGACCATTGAGGCATCGCTATCCATGAATGCCCGGTAGAGTGCTCGCATGAACCCGACCGCTTTATTAATCGAGTCTTTCGGCAGTCCGAGACCAAAGGCCAATTTACGACCCTGGAAATCATTGAAGCCAACCGCCGGATCAATCGTTGCACGCAAGATTTTTTCAGGTGCGCGCTCAGCAACTTCTTCGATCTCAACTCCACCTTCCGTGCTGGCCATGACGGTCACTCGCGACGTAACGCGATCGATCACTATCCCAAGGTAGTATTCCTTGGCGATGTCACAGCCTTGTTCAACAAAGACCTTCGATACCTCTTTGCCCTCGGGTCCGGTCTGATGGGTCACTAGTTTTTTCCCCAGGATCGCCGCGGCATGCTGCTTCGCCTCTTGGGGAGTCTTGGCAAGTTTGACGCCACCGGCTTTGCCACGCCCACCGGCATGAATCTGCGCTTTGACGACACACAACCCGCCGCCTAGCGCCTTGGCCGCAGCTTCGGCTTCGTCTGCGGTTGTAGCGACTTTGCCATTCAGCACCGCAACGCCATATTTTCTGAGGATATCTTTGGCTTGGTATTCATGGATATTCATAGTAATTCTCGTCGAAGGAGGGTAGGCAGATCCAAAGAGACACGGGGACCGCTCCCCTACCCTATCGGTTTCCTAAATGAGTTGTGCCCAAGGTAGCGGATGTCTTTGTAGAGACGCCCCGCCGGGGCGTCTCTACGCCAATTGGGGATAATGCCTCAATCCACATTTCAAATAGGAGCCTCATTCTCTAAATCGAGACAATCGTCATTACTGCAATAAGCATGATGAGTAACGCTCCCCCATAACAGGCGTACGCAATCGGGCTTGCATAGGCTCGCCAGCCAGTATCGTACAGTGTGTGACGGATACGATGCATGCAGTGAAAAACCGGCACAGAAAAAAGCACGATGAGATAGAGTTTCGCTAACGGATGAGACAGCAGCGCATGTATCCGTTCATAGGAAAACGTGTCTGCCGGCCCCCACCAGAACGGAATCGCAAATCCCAGCAGGATGATGTGGATAGGAACGAGTAAGGCAGTCACCACGCCGCCAGCAGAGAAAATCAACCACCAAAATGCTTCACCCCGAGCCCTCGCCGCTGTCGCCATAGTTAGCTCCACGTCGCAATCAGAAAAATAATGACCGAAATCGTTAACCAACCGACATAATTAGGTGCGATGAGAAACGCGTCAGGAATGAGTTCTTCTCCTCTGCGCACCACCACTACTTTCGGTATGAGATTAAACCAGGTACTGCTGTGATAACAGGCTGCAATGAGCGCAGCAATGTGAAAGAAGAATGACCACGGAGAAGAGAGTCGGTGCAAGAAGGCGTTATAGGCCTCTGGTCCACTCGCCAGCTTCCTTAAGAAAAGCAAAAAAATGATCAAGAACGCAAGCACGAAAACAGCAGTAAGCTCGCGAAACATGAAGAGTCGATAGTTACGGTTCTTCAACCACCAGGTATTGGAGACTGGGCGTCGGTATGCTTCACTCATCGTGACCCCCACGGCATAAGCACTGATTTTACGAGATCCAGCGCTCCGTCTGCTTTCGCTTGTTGGATGGCGCCGGCAGGGTCCACATCCTTCGGACACACCTCTGAACATTCACCGACAAAAGTACACTCCCAGATTCCTTCATGACGGAAGATCACATCGTGTCGTTCTTCCTGACCCTGATCGCGGGAGTCCAGATTGTATCGTTGCGCCAGCGCAATAGCCGCTGGTCCGACAAACGACGACTCCATGCCATACACCGGGCAGGCGGCATAGCATAACAAGCAGTTAATGCACATGCTGAACTGTTTGAAGGTCGCCAGTTCAGCCGGACTTTGCAGATACTCCCCTTCTGAAACGGGTTTCTCTTCTTTGCGGATAATGAAGGGCTTCACTTCTTTGAGCTTGTGTACAAAGTCTGTGATATTGACGATCAAGTCGCGCTCGACTGGGAAGTTTGCCAGCGGCTCCACACGTACCGGTCCGGGGTAGTAGTCCTTGAGAAACGCAGCGCAGGTCAGCTTTGGAGTACCGTTTACCATCATGCCGCAACTGCCACACACGCCCATACGGCACGACCAACGGTACGATATCGAACCATCCACCTCGTCTTTCAAATAATTGAGCGCGTCCAGCACCACCCAATCATCACGAAACGGAACCGTATAATTCTGAAAGACCGGTTCTTTCTCAGTCTCCGGTCGATAGCGGAAGACTTCCAAAGTAATCGTGCGCTCAGCCATTATTTCTCTCCGTATGTCCGTTCCGCTGGTGGCCAGTTCGTTATCACCACGTTGAGATAGTCAATACGAGGCGGCCCATCGGGAGTGCGATACGCCAATGAATGCGCCAGGAACTTCTCATCGTCACGCTTCGGGTGATCTGTCCGTTGATGCGAGCCGCGAGATTCCCTCCGATTCACCGCACTGTGAGCCACGGTCTCGGCAATATCTAACATATTTTCCAGCTCCAACGCCGAGGTAAGTTCCGTATTGTAGGTATTGCTCCGGTCGTCGAGCATGACTCCTTTGAAGCGATCCTTCAATTCCGCCAACTTGTCACAGGTGGCTTTCAGCGATGCTTCGAGACGGTAGATCCCCGCCCCTTCTTCCATCGTTTTTGTCATCTCAGAGCGGATCGTGGCAATCCGTTCTTTGCCATCGGTTTTGGCAATGAAATTCTTGCGTACCCGCTCTTGTTCGTCTTTCGCTTGCGATTCAAGTGCCGTGGTGTCGATTTTCTTCTGCTCGTTAGCAAACGCGACTGCGCCCTGACCCGCACGAGCGCCAAACACTAACAGTTCGGTGAGAGAGTTCGAGCCTAAGCGGTTCGCCCCATTGATACTGACGCAGGCAGTTTCACCGGCAGCAAATAACCCGGGGATCGATGTCGCAGTGTTAATATCGGTGTGCACGCCACCCATCATATAATGCACGACTGGGCGAACCGGGATCGGTTCATAGACTGGATCGATGCCCGCATAGTTCTTGGACAGCTCGCGCACGAAGGGCAGCTTCTTCATGATCTTGTATTCCCCGAGATGGCGAATATCGAGATGCACGACATCGCCATAGGGACCGTCGATGGTGTTGCCCTTATCACGTTCTTTCATGAAACACTGCGAGAGCTTATCTCGCGGTCCGAGTTCCATCGTGCGTAATTGTGGGTGTTTCGGATCCTGGATATCAAGCGGTTTGCCTAATGCATAGTCTTGCAGATAACGGTAGCCATTCTTGTTAACAAGAATCCCACCTTCTCCACGCGCAGCCTCAGTGATCAGAATGCCCGTTCCAGGAAGACCAGTCGGATGGTATTGGACGAACTCCATATCCTTGAGGGCCCCTCCAGCCCGATAGGTAAGGGCCATACCGTCACCGGTCTTGATCGCACCATTAGTGGTAAACGGGAAGATCCGTCCCCCACCACCAGTACACACGACCACAGCTTTGGCGAGAATCGGTTGCATGAGTCCACTGCGCATTTCGATCGCAGTGACTCCTTGACAACGCCCATTCTCGACTAACAGTTTGGTCGCAAACCACTCATCATAACGCTGGATCGACTCATATTTCAGTGAGGTCTGAAACAGCGCATGCAGCAAGTGAAATCCAGTCTTATCAGCAGCAAACCAGGTCCGCTCAATGCGCATACCGCCGAAGGGGCGTACGGCAACGTGACCATCTGGGTCACGGCTCCAGGGGCAGCCCCAGTGTTCTAGCTGGAGCAACTCAGCCGGGGCAGCCTTGACGAACAGTTCGACAACATCCTGGTCAGCCAGCCAGTCTGCGCCACTGATCGTGTCTTTGATATGATCTTCTAAGGTATCATTGTCTTTGATGACGCCAGCGCTGCCACCTTCGGCAGCCACGGTGTGACTGCGCATTGGATAGACCTTAGAAACGACGGCAATATTGAGCTTGGGGTCGGCTTCAGCCGCGGCAATAGCGGCCCGTAACCCTGCTCCACCACCACCGATGATGAGGACATCATGCACGAGTGCCATGCCTATTCTTCAGCCTCCTGTTTTGGGCTTTCCTGGCTCGTTGGCTTCACGCGATCTGGATGTGCTTGTATCGTGAACCGGGGGCAAAATGCCAAGTTTCGCTGAATTTGTCTAGGGCTTAGTCTTCTTGTGCGTACTGCTTGCGTCCCTCTTCGTAGAGATCAGCCCCATGCGTATCATCAACCACAATCACCGGAAAATCTTCCACGACCAGACGGCGGATTGCCTCAGTGCCCAAATCTTCGTAAGCAATGATTTCTGCGCTTTTGATGTATTTCGACAGCAACGCCCCAGCTCCGCCGACTGCGCCGAAGTAGATACATTTGTACTGTTTCATCGCCTCGCGCACCGGCATGGAGCGTGCACCTTTACCAATCATACCTTTGAGGCCCAATGCCATCAGCTTTGGCGAGTACGAATCCATCCGGCCACCGGTCGTTGGTCCCGCGGAACCAATCACCATTCCTGGACGCGGCGGTGTGGGCCCAACGTAATAAATGATCTGCCCACGTACATCGACCGGCAGCGGCTTTCCCTCATCCAGCAGATCGATCAGTCGCTTATGGGCGGCATCACGACCAGTGAGGAGCACTCCAGAAAGGCGGACACGGTCACCCGCGTGTAAGCTTGTGACCACATCGTCAGAGAGTGGAGTCGTCAGTCGTCGGACTTCGTCATCTGCCATATGCTGCGCTCCTTATAGCACCGCTTCTTTGTGGCGGTGCGCATGACATTCGATCG
>JAYVFX010000261.1:0-13665 GCA_043772795.1 Deltaproteobacteria bacterium | reverse complement strand
CAGAAAAAATACGTCGGCAGGTCCTGGCCGAAAGTGCCATCTAGTTCTACAAACTGACTTGAGTCTTTCTCCCTGGAGGTCTGCCAATCGCATCACTCTGTGTTAAGCGACCGACAAGCCCCCAGGGACTCGACATGCAATAGTGTTCGGCACTCATTATACATGTAAGGCTGAGGGTTCCTTCTCCCTTCCGGGAGAAGGTCAGGATGAGGGGAAAAAAGAGAGTATTCCTTTCCGCTTCCCCTCACCCTAGCCCTCTCCCTGAGGGAGAGGGGATTGGCAGCAGCGTTTTGCTAATGGTTAAAATTTGTGCCGAACAGTATTGCCTGGATAAGGAGGCTTCACATGACTAGATTTGAGGAATACGCCATCAAATACCAGACCATCAAGATGCAGCGGCGCGACGGTATTCTTGAGGTTACTCTGCATAGCAATAGCGGTGCATTACTATGGAATGAGAGTGTGCACCGTGAGCTGCCCTACGCCTGTACGGATATCAGTGCTGACCCGGACAACAAGGTTGTCATTCTAACTGGAACAGGAGATACGTTTTGTGCCGAGGTTGATTCCACCAGCTTTGGCGGCGGGCTCGGAACTCCGCGCGGCTGGGACAAGATCTACTGGGAAGGGAAACGCCTGCTCATGCATCTGCTCGACACGGTAGACTGCCAGCTCGATACCATGCGCCCGCCCTCACTGCCAGTGCGGCACGGACAGAGTCGCCCAGCACAAAGCAATTCACTGTGCAAACTAAATCGGACCCCTGAACCCCCTAAACCCTCCACTGCGCGCTTTCCAACATAGCCTGGAGCATGAGCACGACTTGCTCGCGCACCGTCTCTTGATCTTCCTGCTCAAGCCCGGTGGCAACCAGCAGGAACGGTTCAAACAGCAACCACCCCATAATCAGCGCGCCGATGGTTCCCACCACAATCCGGGCGTCTAAGGGGGAAGGGAGAGGCAATTTTCTCTTCCGTGTTCGTGGCTGTTGCTGCTCTGCCTGGAGCAAGGCCATCATCTGTCGCACGTTGGGAAAGTCGCGCTGCAACGTACGCGGATTCTCACCATCGAGTATCGCCCGTGCCAGGGCGCGCCAGTACGCTTCATGTTCGGCAACGACCGTGAACCGTTGCTTGAGACTCGCACGGCTGTCACCGATCTCACTCATGGCCGCGGCGATCTCCGCGACCGCCCGTTCGAGTACGGCCCGCAATACTTCCTGCTTTGAGCCGAAATGCCGGTGCACCAGGGCATGGTTGATACCCGCCGCTGCCGCAATGTCACGCACTGAGACTGAGGCAGGGCCACGAGTCGCGAACAGGGTCGTGGCCGCATCGAGCACTGCCGCCATGACCGCCTCACGCCCGCGTGGGCGCTGATTGCTGTCAGCGCCGTTGGTCGCTTGTCCTCTGCTTGGCGTTTTTCCGAGCGCTCGTTCTTTCTCTCTCAGAGCGCTCCGCGTGCGTTGCGGCGAGTGCGTATCAACTCCCATGTGCTTCCTCTCCCCGTTCCCATCCGAAACCATTCGCTTGACAACTTATAACCACTTGGTTATAGAGGGCAATGTAGTCGTTTGGTTACAGTCGACATGGCCAAAAGGAGGGACTTGTATGGCAACGACGCATGCCTCAAAGTCAGCGGCAGTACGCGCCCGGCTCACGCACCCTGTCATCGATTCAGACGGGCATACCGTGGAATTTGAACCGGCGGTTATGGACTGTCTCCAGCGCGTGGGAGGCTCACGCATTGTCGAGCGGTATAAAAAGGACCGGACCACAGGCATGGCGGCGAGCTTAGGCGGCCTGCTGACCTGGCATCAACTGACCCCGGAAGAACGCCGTGATCAGCGCGCCACGATCCCACCCTGGTGGGTACTCCCGGCCAAGAATACACTTGATCGGGCGACCTCGATGCTGCCCAAACTTCTGTACGAGCGGTTGGATGATATGGGGCTCGATGTTACGGTGCTCTATCCGACCTTTGGTCTGCTTGCTCCGCACTTGGACGATGAAGAGATTCGCCGTGCGGCCTGCCGCGCGTTTAATACTTATCATGCGGACATTTTCCGGGAATACAACGATCGCCTCATCCCGGTCGCCGTTATCCCGATGCACACGCCCCAGGAAGCGATCGAAGAACTGGAGTATGCAGTCACCACGTTAGGCATGAAAGCGGTCATGTTGGCGGGACATGCAATTCGTCCGGTGCCGGCAGTAGCGCGCACTGCACCGGAAGCAGCCCGCTACGCCTATTGGGTCGACACTTTTTGTTTGGACAGCGCGTACGACTATGATCCCGTGTGGGCCAAGTGTGTGGAGCTCAAAGTAGCGCCGACCTTTCATTCGGCTGGCATGGGTTGGGGCGGTCGTACGTCCATCTCCAACTACATGTATAACCACATCGGCCACTTTGCCGAGGCAGGCGAGGCGCTGTGCAAAGCACTCTTCTTCGGTGGGGTAACGCGTCGCTTTCCCACACTGAAGTTCGCCTTTCTCGAAGGCGGGGTGAGCACCGGAGCACGCATCTATGCCGATCTCATCGCACGCTGGCACAAGCGGAACCCCGACGCGCTGGAAAACTATAATCCGGCGAATCTCAATCCCGAGTTACTCCTGGATCTGTGCCGACGCTACGGGGGACGCGTCACCGAGGGCAAACTGGAGCACCTCAGCAAGGCGAGCGGCGCAACGATCAACACCAAAGAATCCCCACAGGTGAAGAACGATTTTCAACGCTGTGAGATCAAACAAGCAGAAGACATCAAGGACCTCTTCGTCCCGCACTTCTACTTCGGCTGTGAGGCGGATGATCCGATGAACGCCACCGCCTTTAACACCAAGGTCAATCCCTTTGGGGCGCAGATCCAGGCAGTGTTCAGCTCGGACATTGGCCATTGGGATGTGCCCGACATGACGGAGGTGACCGAAGAGGCGTATGAACTGGTCGAACATAAAGTGATTACCGAAGACGACTTTCGCGCCTTTGTGTTCACCAACCCGGCGACGTTATGGACGGGGATGAATCCCGATTTCTTTAAGGACACCGTGGTGGAGAAGCGGGTAGCGGACCTGATGGCCAATGGCGGAAAGTAAAGCGCACGCAGGAGAGACGTAGGATGCGACGGCTCTCCCGTGATGTGCAGGCCCGTGTGGAGCTCACCGTCACCGGGTTTGCCTCATGCTCACTGATGCTGCCTAAAGATGATATTCACAAAACGTTATATATTCAATGTCGTGGCATAGCTGCCCAGGGATTGCACGCAACGCCCGGCCGAACTCTCAGCCCGCTTTTCTCCTTAAGTTGCCTGGCCTTGTGTATCAGCAGCCCACCATGAAAGGAGCAACACTGATGGCACACACACGCAAGAAACAACTCGTGTTCACACTAGTAGTGATTATCGGTCTGGCGACGCTCAGCACCACCGTGGTCCGAGCCCAAGACGTGCTTCCGCGACCCCCTCAGCCGTTCAAGGGGAAGATCGGCCGTACGGTCAAGGACTCTACGCCCGACTTCCCCAAAGAAGTCTCGGCTCCTGCAGGAGCGCCGAACATCCTGCTGATCATGACCGACGACGTCGGTTTCGCAGCCAGCAGTCCGTTCGGCGGGCCGATTCCGACGCCGACGTTCGAGCGGCTGGCGGCGAATGGCCTGCGCTACACGCAGTTTCACACCACCGCGCTGTGCTCACCCACCCGGGCCGCACTGATCACTGGCCGCAACCACCACAGCAATGCGTCCGGCGTCGTCATGGAGATCGGTACAGGCTATCCCGGCTATCACTCGCTGATGCCGAAGAGCAGCGGCACCATCGCTGAGGTGCTCAAGCAGCATGGTTACAACACCTCCTGGTACGGCAAGAACCACAACGTGCCCGACTGGCACACCAGCCAGGCCGGGCCGTTTGATCTCTGGCCCACGGGTCTCGGTTTCGAGTACTTCTACGGCTTCCTTGGCGGGGATACGAACCAGTGGCATTCGGCGATCTACGAGAACACGAAGCCTGTCACGGCTGAAGAGCAACGCGGTGACCACCCAGTGCACTTCGATCAGCTCATGGCCGACCATGCCATCACCTGGCTGCGCATGCAGCACGCGGTGGCGCCTAACAAACCGTTTTTTGCGTACTACGCCCCGGGCACGGCCCACGCCCCACATCACGCGCCCAAGGAGTGGATCGCCAAGTTCACGGGCCAGTTCGACAAAGGGTGGGACCAAGTGCGTGAGGAAACCTATGCCCGGCAAAAGCAGCTGGGCATTATCCCGTCCGACGCCAAGCTGACGCCACGACCCAAAGAGATTCCGGCGTGGGAGAGCCTGAGCGCCGATCAACAACGCCTCTACGCGCGCATGATGGAGGTGTATGCTGGCGCGCTGGCGCACTGCGACTATCAGATCGGCCGGGTGATTCAGACCATCGAGCAAATGGGCGAACTGGACAACACGTTGATCATCTTCATTCAGGGTGACAACGGCGCCAGCGCTGAGGGCACCTTGCAGGGCCTCGCGAACGAATTGGGCATCATCGCCAACGGCGTGCCGGAGAGCCCCGACTACCTGCTGTCCGTCATGGACGAGCTCGGCGGACCAATGACCTACAACCACTACCCAGTCGGCTGGGCGTACGCGCTGGACACGCCGTTCCAGTGGGCGAAGCAGGTCGCCTCGCACTTCGGCGGCACGCGCAACGGGCTGGTGATCTCGTGGCCCAAGCGGATCAAGGACAAGGGCGGCATCCGCACCCAGTTCCACCATGTGATCGACATCGTGCCGACGATTCTGGAAACTACCGGCATCCAGTTCCCGAAAATGCTCAACGGGGTGGCGCAGAAGCCGATCGAGGGTGTGAGCATGGCGTACAGCTTCGCGAACGCCTCCGCGGTATCCGCACACCAGACGCAGTACTTCGAGATGCTCGGGAACCGCGCCATTTATCATGACGGCTGGGTGGCGGGCACGACGCCGCTGCGATTGCCGTGGATCATGTTCGGCGCCAAGGCGGACCCGGATGACTTCCAGTGGGAGCTGTACCACGTCGCGGAGGATTTCTCTGAGGCAGAAAACCTGGTGACGCGGAACCCTGGAAAGCTCAAGGAACTGCAGGGCGTCTTTGACCGCGAAGCGAAGAAGTACAACGTCTATCCGCTCGACTCCTCATTAGCCGAGCGCTTAGATCCGGCGATCCGTCCTAGCCTCACCCGTGGACGCACAGTGTTTACCTATTATCCGGGTATGATCCGCATTCCCGAGGCCTCCGCGCCCGACCTGAAGAACAAATCTTACAGTGTGACCGCTGAAGTAGAGATCCCTGACGGCGGCGCGAGTGGCGTACTCGCGACCCAGGGCGGGCGCTTCGGAGGCTGGGGCCTGCTGGTATTGGACGGTAAGCCGATGTTCGTACACGCGTTCTCGAACCAAGAGCAACACAAATACCGGGTCGCCGCGAACCAAAAACTCAGCCCTGGCAAACACACCCTCCGCTTTGACTTCACGTACGACGGTGGCGGCATCGGCAAGGGCGGGACCGGCACGTTGCTGGTGGACGGGCAGCAAGTCGCCCAAGGCCGCATCGAGCGCACCATCCGCTTCAGGTTCGCGCTCGACGAGACCTTCGACGTCGGTGAGGATACCGGCACGCCGGTGATTGAAGAGTACGCAGCGCAGTTGCCGTTTAAGTTCACCGGTACGCTGGAGAAGCTCACCGTCGCCCTTGCGCCTCAGAACTTGTCCGCCAAGGACCAAAAGGAGATCGAGGAGAGTACGAAAGCGGTGAAGACCGCGGAGTAAAAGGGAGGAAGAGTCTAGGAGTCTGGGCGTCTGGGAGTCGAGAGTCGAAAAAAAGAAACCGAGAAAGAACAGACATGTATCTTTTTTATCCTTTTCGCCGTTTCCATTTTTTGCTATTTCCCCGTCTTGAACCCAATGGAGTCGCAATGCCACCCCGGCAACACCGGTTAACTTTTAGAACAGTAGGGTGGGCATGGCCCACCGTTCTTCGGTTGCCAGCGTTAAGGTGGGCAGTGCCCACCCTACGAGACTGGCTCAGTTTAAGTGTCATCCTTGTCCTTATCCTGACCGCCTCGTCTTCCCTCTCCCAGAATCGAGCGCAGCACTCCGCACCAAAGGGGATGGTCTGGATTCCCGGTGGAACATTCTGGATGGGCTGCGAGGGATGTGGCATGCCCGACGCCTTGCCCGTTCATCAAGTTGCAGTGGACGGCTTGTGGATGGACGTGACGCCGGTAACTAACGAACAGTTTGCTATGTTCGTAAAAGCCACGGGTTATGTGACCGTGGCCGAGCGCGTGCCCGACGCGAAGGATTTTTCCGATGCCCCGCCGGAAAATCTCGTGCCCGGTGCCGCTGTCTTTTCACCTCCTGACCATGACGTTCCGTTAGACAATCACTACGAGTGGTGGAGGTACGTCACAGGTGCGTGCTGGCGGCGTCCTGAAGGTCCGGGCAGCGAGCTGAAAGGGCGCGAACATCATCCCGTGGTGCACCTCGCGTGGGACGACGCGGTGGCGTATGCGCAGTGGGCAGGCAAACGGTTACCGACGGAAGCAGAGTTCGAGTTCGCGGCGCGTGGTGGACTTGACCGTAAACGCTACAGTTGGGGCGATGAGCTCACGCCCGGCGGCAAGTGGATGGCGAACATCTGGCAGGGACGATTCCCTATCAAGGACACGGGCGCAGATGGCTATCAAGGGTCCTCACCAGTACGAGCGTTTCCGGCGAACAGTTACGGGTTATATGACATGGGCGGCAATGTGTGGCAGTGGTGCTTGGACTGGTACCGACCTGATATCTATCAGAAGCGTGCCACGGGGAACCAATTCGTACAGAATCCACACGGGCCGGAAAGCAGTTTCGATCCGCACGAACCCGGTGTGCAGAAGCGGGTCACCCGCGGCGGCTCGTACCTCTGCAGCGACCGGTATTGCTCACGTTATTTGGTCGGGAGCCGCGGCAAAGGCGAGCCAAGCACCGGCTCTTCCAATGTTGGGTTTCGCTGTGTCAAGTCTGCACGGTAAAGCGAAGATGGGCGAAGTCCGCTGCACCCCAATGTAACAGTGTACAAATGTCATGTGATTCGATTTAGAATATACGACCTGACGATGCGAACCATCCTCGCCTCTGCCACTCTCCGTGCCGCTTTCAGCATGACGTCACCACTGACTGCGTCGAAGCCCACTTATTGTAGCACAAACCCTTCATACCCATTGGCCGCGACTTCTTCACATTTTAGTCGATACTTCGGGGCACCTCCCGCATAGAGGAGGTAGTGGCGTTTCTTGCCGGGAATATTCGTCCCCATGAACCAAGAGTTGCCTTCGGTAAAGAGTAAGCCAGCCGTCAGCGAGAGGTCGTGTTCCGTCCACGCTTCTTCCGCCTGTGGAGTGGCGGCAATACGCTTGAGATTCTTCTTGCGCATATAGCCAATGCAATCGCTCACCCATTCAGCAACGACCTCAGCACATCTGGGGAAATTACAGAACACCGCGCCATTGGCAATGAAGAAGTTGGGAAAGCCCGCGGTTTGGAGCCCAAGGTAGGTGCGCGGTCCATCTGCCCACTTGTCTTTGAGCTGCTGTCCGCCTTCCCCACGAATATCCATCCGGGTTAACTCACCGGTCACGGCGTCAAACCCAGTGGCGTAGATGATGACATCGAATTCATACTCTGCGTTACTGGTCTTGATGCCTTTAGGGGTGACACGTTCAATCGGCGTCTCACGTACATCCACAAGTAACACATTGTCTTGGTTGTAGACCTCATAATAGCCGCTCTCCAAGGGAATGCGTTTGGCACCAAACGGGTGGTCCTTGGGCGCCAATTTCTCCGCGACCACTGGATCTTTGACGCGTGCACGAATCTTGTTACGCACGAACTCGGCAAAGGTCTCGTTGGCTTCCCTATTCGTCATGATGTCGTGGAAATTGCCAAACCATTTCTTGAACCCAGGCTGTGCCCATATTTCCTCGTAGAACGCCTGTCGTTCTTCTGGTGAGACCTCCAGGGCTGAGCGTGGGTCAAACTGGTGGAGAAACGCACCCACGGTGTCGTTACACTGCTTGAAAATCTCCGGGTAACTGGCTTTGATTTTTTTCTGGGTCTCGGGATCGATCGGTGCATTGCGTAACGGCGCACAGTAATTTGGTGTACGCTGGAAGACGGTCAGATGGCCAACTTCCTTGGCGATTTCTGTGATCAATTGGACGGCGGTTGCGCCTGTGCCAATGACCCCCACTCGCTTACCGGTGAAGTCTACCCGTTCATGTGGCCAGCGGGACGTGTGGAACGACTGCCCTTTGAAGGTGTCGATCCCCGCAATGTTCGGCAAATAATGCGCGGACAGGATACCAACCGCCGCAATTAAAAATCGCGTCCGCGCACGGTGGCCATCCTCGGTCTTGATCTCCCAGAGATTCTCCTTCTCGTCGTAAACCGCTGAAGCGATCCGAGCATTGAACTGGATATGGCGACGCAAATCGAACTTGTCTGCGACATAATTGAGATAGCGTTCGTTCTCCGGCTGGCCAGAAAAATGCTCTTTCCAATCCCATTCTTGCAACAGCTCCTCCGAGAATGAATAGCCGTAGGAGTAACTCTCAGAATCGAAGCGTGCTCCAGGGTAGCGGTTCCAATACCACGTGCCTCCTACGCCTCCGCCAGCCTCGTAGATCCGTGCCGAGAGCCCGAGCTGCCGCAGGCGGTACAGGTGATAGAGGCCGCTCACCCCGGCGCCGATAACGATCGCGTCAACCTGTTCGATCGACCCCGTACCGACTGCCGACGTAGACTGGAGAGAATTTGCCATATTGTTTCATCCTTTTCTGTCTCTGAATCTAATTTTTCGCTGCCTGCTCTGTCCTCAGCTTCTAGCTACTCGCATATCTTATCAGCAATATCTATTTCGCTAGCGCTTCGCTCATTTCTTGGCGTGCTGCGCTTCCCGCTCGCGCTGAATTTCGTCCGCCGGTGGCAGCTGAATCAGCTCAATCATCTGGCCGTCGGGGTCCTCGAAAATAACGGCCTGCGTCGCACCGTACCCCGGCAGTTCCAGGACTTACGGTTCTGAATAGCAGGCGATGCCCTTCTTCAGCAACCGCTGGTAGACAGCCTCCAATTCTTCGTCTCTGACCGCGAACGACAATAAGAACGCGCCATGGTAAACCCGCGACAATTGGAGTTTGGACGAAAAGCCTACCCTATGAGTGGACTTCCGGAGGGTGCAAAACGCAATCAGTTAAGGTAGTATCGTGTGCCCTTACATTTTATGCTTGGAGGATCGTTATGTCGCGAATTCCTTTGGTCGAACCTGAGAACGCCCCTGCGTTAGTCAAGGAAACGTACAAAGAACTTGAATCATGGGGCATGTCACTGCTTAACGTCATGAAGCTGTTTGCCAACCATGCAGAATTCTTCGCCGGATTCATCAAGCTCGCAAGTGCTTTGTATAAGAACCCCCACCTCTCGCCGCGCTATCGCGAGCTCGCCTACCTACGCGCCTCACAGGTCAACTCCTGTCATTATTGAATACCAACCCATGTGATGCTCGGTCAGAGCGTCGGCTTGACTAATGAAGAAATGGCTTCGATGGCAGAACCAGAAACCTGCGCGTCTTTCGATGAAACCGACAAATTGGTTCTCCACTACTCAGATGTACTGACGCGGGAGAATCGCGTTGAGGATGCCCTGTATGCAGCATTGGAAAAACGCTTTCCCAAGATCGAATTGCTGGAACTGAGTTTCACGGTAGGCTTGTCCAACTTGGTGAACCGGGTGCACGCAACGTTTCGCACTGATCTCGACGATTCGACACGCGCCAAAGTCGGAGATGCTCCGATGTGCCCGATTGGCCGCTGAAACAAACCTTTGGGCGGCTATACAAGCCGCCCTTGAGTCTCCACCGACCTTAGGTATTATTCGTCACCGTATGCCAATTGCACGCGAAACCCTGCTCGAATTTCCTTGTGTCTTTCCGTTGAAAGTCATCGGACGCAACGTCATCGAATTTGAAGGCGAAGTATTCTCCATTGTCCAGAAACATGTTCCCGATGCTGAACGAGAAAACATCACACGGCGGCTCAGTACGGGCAATAAGTATCTCTCACTAACCGTGACATTTGTCGCCGATACCCTGATGCAATTAGATGGGATCTACCTCGAACTCAATCACCATGAATTGGTGCTGTTCACATTGTAAAGAAGGAGGGCCATACCGTGACTACCCGTGATCCACAACGCTCACGGTCAGCAAAAATCCGCTCGCAACTCTCTCATCCGATTATCGACTCCGACGGTCATATCGCCGAGTTCGAGCCGGTGTGGTTCGACTATATGCGTGAGGTCGGCGGGAGCAACGTCGTCGAACGTTTCAAAAATGCCCCCGATGTACCTTTCTTGTTTCAATGGTACCGTATGTCCTGGCAAGAACGACGCGACCGCCGTATGCCACGTCCGCATTGGTGGGTTCATCCAACCAAGAACACGCTTGATCGTGCAACAAGTTCGTTACCAAAGCTTATGCGCGAGCGACTAGATGAGACAGGGCTCGACTTCTCCATCATGTACCCCAGCATGGGCATGGCCGCTCTGCATATGAGCGATGAAGAAGTGCGCCGCGTCGTCTGCCGCGCCTACAATAAGTATCAATCCGACATGTTTCGTGAGTGCAGTGACCGTCTGACGCCGGTCGCCGTCATCCCCATGTATACGCCGCAAGAAGCGATTGAAGAGTTGGAGTATGCAATTGGCGTCCTTGGCATGAAGGTGCCATTACTGGCTGCCCATGTACGTCGCCCGATTAAAGCAGTTGCCGATGCGCCACCGGAGGTGCGACGGTATGCATTCTGGCTCGATACCTTCTGTCTGGACAGTGAGTATGACTACGACCCAGTGTGGCAAAAGTGTGTTGAGCTGAAAGTCGCGCCGACCTTTCACTCGCTTGGCGTTGGTTGGGGCAGCCGCACCTCGATCTCGAATTTCATGTACAACCACATCGGTCATTTCGCGGCGTCGGCTGAGGCGCTTTGCAAAGCCCTCTTCTTTGGTGGTGTCACTCGGCGTTTCCCTCAACTGCGCTTTGCTTTTCTTGAAGGTGGAGTCGGCTGGGCTAGTACTGTCTACAATGACCTTGTCGGCCATTGGGAAAAACACAATGTACAGTTCCTCGATCATTTCGACCCGGCGAATCTTGATGAAAAGCTGATGTACGATCTCTTTACTCAGTATGGCGGCCCGCGCTTTGCCGAGAAGCTGGCAAACAAAGAAGATCGCTCACACTTATTGTGGGGGGCACACGAAGAAAAGAAAGAGAATCGTCTCGACGAATGGGCACCCTGCAAAATTGAGCGCCGGGAAGATGTTCGTGATTTGTTCGTCCCGCGCTTTTACTTTGGCTGCGAGGGAGATGACCGTATCACCGCATCCGCATTCGATACCAAGCGACACTCAATGGGCGCGCGCTTGAATGCCATCTACGGCTCTGACCTCGGACACTGGGATCTGCCGGATATGCGCGATGCCGCAGCTGAAGCGTATGAACTAGTCGAAAAAGGGGTAATGCGTGAAGACGATTTTCGGCAGTTTGTTTTTGTTAATCCTGTAAAGCTCGTGACCAGCTTGAATCCAGACTTCTTCAAAGGGACGATTGTTGAACAGTCAGTGAACAAACTCCTGGCTGAAACGCACCAGTAAAGGAATCGTTATGGCAGAACAAGTCGTGTTGTTTGAAATTCGTAATAACGTGGGCTGGGTGACGCTGAATCGTCCAACCGCGATGAATTCGCTGACACCAGGAGTCTTGGCTGGGATCGACTCTGCCTTAGACGAATTCCAAAAACATTCCGAGGTCCGCGCGGTCGTATTTACTGGCGCGGGACGCGCATTTAGTGCTGGTGCAGATCTCAAGTTCATTCGTGAATCCAGCGGTGGCAATCCTCGCGCGCTGCAAGATTTTCTCCAGGCCGTATACACAGTCCTGAATCGTGTTGAACACTTTCCCCGTCCAACGATTGCCGCCGTAAACGGATTGGCTTTGGCTGGTGGGCTTGAACTCACACTGTGTTGTGATCTCGTTATTGCCGCAGAGAGTGCCAAACTAGGAGATGCTCACGCCAACTTTGGTCTGATTCCGGGCGGTGGCAGCTCGGTTCGCTTACCTCGCAAGATTGGTCCGACGCGAGCAAAGTACTTGATGTACACGGGCGAATTTCTTCCAGCCCGGGAACTGGTCGCTTATGGCCTGGTGAACGAGGTCGTACCAGATGGCGAGCTGATGAGCGCGGTTGAGAAGTTAGTTGGCAAACTCGCAAACAAAAGCCCGGTTGGCTTGGAGAAAATGAAGTATCTCGTCGATGACGGGCTCAATCAGACCGCAGACACCGCGCTACGGCTTGAGCTACTGGCGTTTGATCTGCACATGAACTCAGAAGACGTACAAGAAGGGCTTGCTGCGTTTGAGCAGAAACGGGCGCCGCAGTTTAAGGGACGGTAAATAACTCTGCCGCATTGACGGATGATATACTGAACGTGGGAACAAACTGCGCTATTTCTCACGGGTATCAATGCCCGTGCTACAAACCGACGCCGGATAAATCCGGCTCTTCAGCCCCGTTTACGGGGCGTTGTCAGGTAGCCCGGCGATTCATCGCCGGGTACACAAACGTTCGGCAAAACCGCAATTTCTCACCGCGCGGAGTACAGCAGCAACAACGCCATATCATCGCCCTCCCACACCGGCGATCGTTTTCTCGATTGTAAGGACAAATTGTGAAATAGATGCACTAAAAACCGCAGTGCAGACGAACAACAAGAGACAAAACACGGCGAGACTGACAAGCAATGCGTAGTAGTCCCCTGGGTCTTGACCACTCTCCTCCCCCGCTCGTCTCGCCGACTTAGCCACGTTCTTCACCTCCACCACCACCTCCTCCACCTATCTGGCCTTGCTCTCCATGAGTAAGCGCTAACTACACGGTGTGAGCTTCCTCTCTGCCGGGATCAGTTTGCGCCGCAGGGCAACAAAACGCAAACAAATGAAGGGCCCAATCTTTCCAAGGAAATGGGACTTCGTAATTTACGGAGTATGACCGTAGCCAGTCCTACCCTTTGGCTCCGCTGTTAGGGGTGCGACCGGAGTCGGGGTATAAGGCGGCGCGGTGGGGGCGCCTTCAGCAGCACCGCTGGTGGCAGGTATTGGAGGATTCCCTTAAAAGCCCTTGAAGCCGCAACGTCCCCTATTCCGAAACTCCATCTTGCGGTGATCAGGCAGGGTAGCGTTTCTGGCTTTCAAGTCCTGTTGGATCTCCACCGCACAGCGCACGGCATCGATCACACTGGCAAACTCGGCCAACAGGTTATCTCCCGGCGAGTCTACCACTCTGCCACGCTGCTGCTGAATGTGGGTAGTCATGACCGCGCGGTAAGCAGTCAAGGTGCGGATAGTGGCTTCTTCATCCTCGCCCATGAGGCGACTGTAGCCTTTGACATCAGCGCTGAGGATGGCGGTGAGCTTGCATTCCATACGGGGCTGTTCCTTCACCAGTTGGAGCCCACAATGTCCGTAAACATAATCGCAGCTAGTCGCCGATTCTCCACTTGCACTGCGCTGCTGGGGTCGTCCTTCATTGGTCCGAATTATTCTCCTGACGCTGCCTTACT
>JAYVFX010000260.1:0-4395 GCA_043772795.1 Deltaproteobacteria bacterium | reverse complement strand
GAGGCCGAAGTCGCAGGCTGGGATGGCTTCTTTCTTTGGGATCATCTCCTCCTCTATCGGCAGGCTGATATCCCGGTCGTAGATGCGTGGGTCGCCCTGTCGGCCATCGCGGCTCGGACGGAGCGGATGCGATTGGGACCGATGATTACTCCCGCTGCGCGTCGTCGCCCCTGGAAGCTGGCGCGGGAAGTGGTGTCGCTTGATCACCTATCGCGCGGACGTGCAATCCTGGGGGTTGGGCTAGGCGCACCGGCAGATGCGGAATTTCAGTGCTTTGGCGAAGATCCTACGGACCGAGTGCGAGCACGCAAGCTGGATGAAGCGCTCGGTATTCTCGACGGGCTGGAACGAGGGGAGAGCTTCCAACACCAAGGCGAGTATTTCCACATTGAGGAAGTGACCTTCCGTCCCCGACCAGTACAGACGCCACGCGTCCCGATCTGGGTCGCCGGATTTTGGCCCAACAAAGCTCCACTCCGCAGGGCCGCTCGCTGGGATGGAGTTTTTCCGCTGAAGATGCCTTCGGTGCCTCCGATCGGCCTCTCACCAAGCAGCATTACGTGGTCGGCCTTGTGGCTGACCCCTGCTGAGCTGCGAGAGAGCATCACCTTTGTGAGGCAGCAGCGGACTGCGGAGGGACCCTTTGACATCGTTGCCAGTGGTGCGACGCCAGTCAACGAACGCGCCAAAGCCCGAGAGGTGATTGCTGCGTTCCAGGAGGCTGGAGCGACGTGGTGGCTGGAGTGGCTTGACGAGCAGCGCGGAACGTTTGCACAGATGCGTGAACACGTCCGGAAGGGACCGCCACGGATGTGATTGTGTAGTGAAACGCTGCCAACCCATGAGAACAACGAAGTCTAACCAGCCCGTGCTCGTGACCGCCGCCCGCTTGCGGGTTGGAATGAACGTGAAAGGACCCGTGTGGGCGGCGGCCCGAGACGGGGGGCGTTAGCCTCAAGGAGATTGAATGGATCTGCAGTCTTGGGATGCGCTTATAGAAATACACCGCCAGGGAATCGTCGTTGGTTCCCTTCTCGGCGGCTTCGCGATGAGTAGCGCGTTCAGTTCGTTTGTCGGAACATGGGACACACGTGTCGACAAGTACTTGTCGCTAGCCGCGCTCATTTCTAGCGCGTCACTGATCTGCATGGTTTGCATTTCCGCCTTAGTACTTTTCGCTTTTGGCGACATCGGATTCCGTCTCTCACAAAAACTCCCTATCGAATCATTTGCGTTTCTAGGTGACCTATCCGCAATCGCTCTTATCCTCGGAGCTCTCGGACTTTTCAGTCTCCTGGTAATGTTTGCGCTAATGGGGTGGGAAAAGGGGCTAATTTTTGGTGTCTGTACCACAGTAGTCGCGCTGTCGGCGGGTGCGATACTTATGAAGGCATTTTTTGTGGTTTATTACGGATACCAACTTCCCAACTACGGCGAGTTGCCATACTTACCAGGCCTCTAGGGGCTAACAAGGCGCTCCGGCAAGCCCGCGGCTGAGCTTTGGCGTTAGGCCGTTGATAAACTAAAGGGTGCTATGGATATCCGAGCTGCAAAAGAAACAGACATCCCGCGAATGGTAGCTATCGCCGAGGTAAAACGAATTGAATATGAGGGCTATTCACCAGTCTTCTGGCGGAAAGCATCCGACTCAGCTCCCAAACAGGACGCATTCTTTAGGCATCTACTCTCTAGAGGTGACATTATTGCACTTGTGGCCGAGGCAGAAGATCCGCTCTCAGGATTCGTCATTGGAACAATTATATCAGCCCCGCTCGTGTACAAGTCTGGAGGCACGGTGTGTATGATAGATGATTTTGCAGTAGCTACTCCGCAAAAGTGAGAGTCGATTGGAGCCACGCTACTCGCCACTGTGGAACGGACAGCCAAGGAGCGAAGCGCTATACTTTCATTGGTCGTGTGCACGCAACGTAATCAAGCGAAACGAGGTCTGTTACAACATGCAGGGTTAAGTGTTGCTTCAGAGTGGCATGTGAAGCCACTGTAGGTGACACGAGGAGAAGACGGCTAACCAGTCGCGCCACCGCATCGCGGCCACGTTGGGTCTGTGAAAACCCGAGGGGCTACGTTCTGGCCGCTCGCGGTGCGCGGAGGCGTTAGGCCGTCTGTGGTGCAGGAACGCCCCCTCTTGCATCCACTGGGAGCGTCGGGGGTCTGAACAGAGCTGGAGGGAGGTAGCTCGCAAAGCCGGTATGTCAAACACCTGCGCCCCGGACGCCCAAGGTGCCAAGCTGAGCGAGGGATGCGCAGTTCTTGAATAACCCCAAAGGAGGAAGCCGTGAACCTAGCGAGCAAGATCCGCAATGCCTCTGTTGTTGCCGCGCTCGGAATCCTACTGATGCCGAGTTCGGTACTCGCCGCCACCATTTCCAGCACTTTCGATGCTGATTCAGAGGGCTGGTTTGTCCAAGACATTCTAGGCGGAGCCGGGCCATGGGACCGTGTCCAAACCTTCCCAGTCCAGCACTCATCCACAGGCGGGAATCCGGGCGGTTACATTTTTTCCATTGATCCGAGCGCCAACTTCTTTCGCTTCGCAGCACCTAGTAAGTTCCTGGGAAACAAGTCTGCGTTATTGAGAGGAACCCTAAGCGTCGACTTAGCCCACTCAACCGGTGGTCCAGTCTTCGCCCTGGTAATCCTGAGGGGCGGAGCTCAGGACGAGATTCTCGCGTATCAACCCGGCGGCAGCCTGTCAACTTCCTTCCTTCGCTTCAACATCCCCCTTGACGCCGATGGCTCTAGTTGGCTTCACTTCGACGATGGCCACCTCAATCAGCGTATTGCGACCACTCACGACTTCGAGTCAGTTTTGTCGAATCTGACTGACATCTGGATTCAGGGTGACACCAGCGACGGTTCTGAAACCACCCGGCTGGATAACTTCAGCATCGTACCGGAGCTGGCGACTGCTGCTTGTATTGCGTCTGGTGAAATTTTACGTATATCCGTCAATCCTGGTAACCTTGCTAGCTCGTTCTATGTGCGAAGGAGTACCCCTGGGTCAGTAAGTTTTCTCTTTGGAACGACCGATTCAAAGATAATTGGTACCGCACTCAAGGCTCAGGCTAGGCACATACGGGTCACTGTTACCGGTTCAGCCACTGCCTGCGGTGCAGTCGTTGGCGGTAGTAGCGCTGGGGGCACTGTCACTAGAATCACCCCGGCCCCATAGCTCGCACGAAGGGATTGGTAGCCCATGCTACCATACATCTGCCTAACCCGCCGCTGCACCGCAGCGCCGCCCGGTGGCGGCTCTGAATAAATCCGAACAGCGGTGGTTTGGAGCCTGCCGCTGACGGCGGGTGTTAGGCGCGCTTGAGGCAAAGGGAACGATTGTGAGATTACTCCGGCATCGCCATTCCGTCACTTTAATTCATGGAAATTCAAATACCTATGAAAAAACCTCCCCTTGTAAAGGGGAAGGTGCACGTGGACCTCCTTGCTATCCAAGAATGAGGCTGCGTGCACCATTTTTTGCTCGGTCGCACAGTATCCTGTCGCAAGGGTTTTAGGCCTGTAAGGCCAACTATAGGAATAGCCGCTATCGATTTGGAGGAGAAATCTAATGAGGAAGTTACTTGCTCTACTTACGGCCACCGTCGCGTTTGGCCTGCTGCCATCGGCATCGTGGGCTCTTTGTATTGCGTCTGGTGAAATTTCACGCATATCTGCCACTCCTGATAGTCTTGCTAGCTCGTTCTTGGTGCGAGCGAGTACCCCTGGGTCAGTAAGTTTTCTCTTTGTCACGACTGATTCAAAGATAATTGATGCCGCACTGAACGCCCAGACTAGTCACATGCGGGTCACTGTTACCGGTTCAGATACTGCCTGCGGTGCAGTCGTTGGCGGTAGTAGCGCTGGGGGCACTGTCACTAGAATCACCACGGCCCCATAGCTCGCACGAAGGGATGGCAGTCCATGCTACCATCCATCTGCCTAACCAAGCCTGTGCTCGTGACCGCCGCCCGCTGGCGGTTTGGACTGAACGTGAAAGGCCTCGTTGGGGCGGCGGCCCGAGACGGCGGGCGTTAGCCTGCATTGAAACAGTTAGGTTCACGATAAAAGGGGGGGGCAATGCCGGAGTTAGCCACGTGGATAGGTGCAGTTGCAAATGTTATTTCAGCTTCCATGATCTTCTTGGTCTGGAGGCAAACAACTTTGCTTCGGCAACAGATCGCCGATGACCACGAGAGGTCGCGGCGAGAGAGTGCCGTACAATTACTCCTACTGTGGAGTCAGCAATTACAACGACAATGGGCATCAGCACGAAGGCTTGTAACTTCTCAATAACTTCGGGTAAACAAACTGTGATCCGTTCGTAACCTATTGAAAAACATGGAGTTGCCTGCCGAGTTTTTCAATTTTACCCGGACT
>JAYVFX010000259.1:0-10010 GCA_043772795.1 Deltaproteobacteria bacterium | reverse complement strand
CCTCACCGATCAGCCACTGAGTATTTATAGTGTGCTCGGGGTATTCCTGTTGATGGGTGTCGTGAAGAAGAACGCAATCCTGCAAGTCGACTATACGAACCACTTGCGGGAGAAGGGCATGAACCGACACGAAGCGCAGATTGTGGCTGATCGCGTACGACTGCGCCCGATTCTTATGACGACGTTGACTATCGTTGCCGGGATGCTGCCGATTGCGTTGGGAAAAGGGGATGGGGCCGCGGCACGTGCATCGTTAGCGACGGTTGTTGTGGGTGGGCAAGCGATGTGTTTACTGATTACACTCCTAGTGACTCCGGTCGTTTATGCGTTTTTCGATGATATACGCGGCCTGCGGATCGGCAGCTTTGCCCCGTGGCGCATGTGGCGCTGGGTTCGGACCCGAGCCGCGGCAACCACATCTGTATCTGTGATCGGGGTAGTGTGGCACGTGCTGAGTAAATGAGGAAAATCTGATGTTTACACGCTCTATGATACGCATAACCCGTTTGGTGGCCCTGTTGTTCAGCGCGCTGGTATTCTGGCCTGGTTCGCCGGGGTTCGCGGATACTATTATCGAATTAGCGAAGACGCCGGAGACGTTTCACCAACAAACCGTGACTGTTGTCGGCGAGGTTACTGATGTGGTGACGCGCTATGGCGAAAAGTTATATACGACGTTTCTGCTTCGTGAAGGAGAAGACTCAGCGCTTCCGGTCTTTGTGTGGGGAACGCCAACGTTCAAACAGGGACAATGGTGTCAGGTTGCCGGGATTTTCTTTACGGAAAAGGTGCTTGGGGCGTATGCGCTGAAGCGGGGAATCGAGGCAACGAAAGTAGAGAAGGTCTCTGATACAGAGAACAAGGCCGGCAGCACCGTCTTCAAGAAAAAGAAAAGAACAGGGGTCCGCGGCGCGCGCGGCTTTTATATCCCGCAGTGATGTGAAAAAATAATACGTGGCGATCGTTTCGAGGATTGAGCGAGTCGCCCTTGCAGATCGGGAAGGAACTCCGCGTGATCGGGGCAGTGTCACAGGTGGTTAATTTTGCAGCAACGGCAATGCTTGCCGACTTGCTTTGGGCCAACTAACAGGCGTTAGGTGCATGGAAAGACAGATATGATAACCAACCTTTTTTCAACCGACATGGAAGCTGTGGACCCACTCTATGAGAAGTTTCGCAGTCGTGAAGATCTCGCCAATCATCGTGCGGTGCTTGAGGAACTTTGGTGCAAATACACAAAGTTGGCAGATTCTCATTTCTTATCCCAAGCCGTTCGACAGTTCCTCCCGCGTTTCTGGGAGATGAAGTTGGGATGCGTTCTGATGGACTATTTGCCCCATGTAGAAAAAGTGGGCGAAAAAGGTCCAGATTTCAAGTGCAGGCTGCGGAATGGGTTAGTCACCTACGTGGAAGCGACCTGCCCTGGCGCGGGCGACGCCGGAAACAAGGTTAAGGACATCGAGTCTGATTCCGCAGGATGGGTGCCGGTAGACGAAGTGGTCCTACGCTTGACGTCGGTATTCGAACAAAAACACAGGATTTACCGTAAGTACATTAAGGAGCGTGTGGTAGGTGAAACTGATCCATTTGTCATTGCGATAAGCGGTTGTGGTGTTCCACATACAAGTCTAGACTCCGACCCACCCTACATCGTGCGAGCGCTTTTTCCGTTGGGCTCACCGTATGTTTCAGTCGATCCGAAAGGCGGTGGTGTTGTCGGGCAAGGGTATTCACTCCAGCGAGAAATTCAAAAGGCACATACCGGTGCGATCGTGCGGAAGGACATGTTTTTCGACACAGCCTACTCAGGGATAAGCGCCGTTATTTATTCCCAACTACACCCATATTTCATTTTCGACTCCACAATGCAGCATTTGAAAATCGTTCATAATCCAAAAGCCAGAAACCCAGTCCCCCGTGGCTTTTTGCCCACAGGTTTTGAATACTGGTATGAAGATGGGTACGTCAAGCGTAAAAGGGTAGGAAGCACCTAACCCTCATCAGGCCTCCGGTGTCAAGTGGGCAGACGAATGCACTACGGGGGCGGGGTGGCCGTCCGAGAAACAAATAGTGAAGCGTCTTGTGCCAAGCGATCGGGGCTGACTTGATTGCTGTTGCTGGTCACAGTACGTGAGCTGCACCAAACACCTATTGAGGGTCGATGTTTCTGTGGATGAGTATCACTGCGCTGTACCCTATCGCCGCCCGCTGGCGGTTTCAACTGAAGCCGAAGGCAAACAGTGGGGCGGCTCGCTGTGCGTTGGAGCGTTGGGCAGTAAACTTCTCAATGACTCGAACTTCATAATGGTGGTATTATTGATGCAGCTGCGTTATCACAGTTCAAAGAAATTTCGGAGGTATTCAAGAAATGGTGACCATCACATTCCCCGACCGCAAGACAGAGAAGCAAGCCTTGGCTTTTCTCCTCGGGCGCTTTTCTGGCCGTATACTCCGCTCTGGTGAGCATCTTGTGCCTGAATCTGCGTTAGAAGCTCTTGCCGATCAGAATATTCCATTCACAGTAAAGGGAAAGGCAACTTATGAGCAGCAAGTGGCGGCGATTCGAGGTGCTGCTTCCTCTTCAGTTTAACGATGGTCGAGAGGTGCCGGCGGAATGGCTCGCCGAAGCAGTGCTGGAGGTCGTGGATCACTTCGGAGCCGCTAGTTATGAAACGCAAAAAGTTGAGGGACATTGGCGATACAGCGGAGTGCTCTATCGAGATAATTTGGTGAGAGTCCTTGTTGACGTGCCTGACGCTGCCAAGAATCGACAATGGATGAAACAATTCAAGGAGCGTTGGAAAACGCGTCTCGAACAGCTTGAGTTGTGGATGGTGAGCTATCGTATCGAGGTTGAGTAGCACAATGTAGACTACGCAGAAACAGATGCGATTGGCTGACGTAGGAGCAAAGGCAGATCTCGCCCCACTCCTATGAGGCCTCCGATGTCAAGCGGGCAGACGGATGCATCGCACGGAGGCGGGGTGGCTATCCGTGAAACAAATAGTGAGTCGTCGTGACCAAGTACATGCAGCTGACTTAATTTCGGTTGCTGGTCACAGCCTGAGGCTCACCACACACTTATTGCGGGTCGATATCTCTGGAGATGGATTCTTCGGTGAGACGAAGGCCCCGTGAGTTACCACCGCCGTCGCGCCGATGGCGAAAAGAGGTGAGGGAACAGATCGCCTGTCCGTTTCCTCCGCGCAGATAGCATTGCCAGCACTTTCTCGTAACGAAAGACGAGGAAAGCGAGTGCGAGCAAGGTCAAGCAAATGCCACTGATGTAGCCACAGACTAAAAGAGCGAGAAACGCCACAGAGAGATAAACCTTGACGAAGAGGTCGGCAGCGGTCTGGATGTGAACCGCAGTGAGATAGCTGTGGAGTGTAGTGAGTACGTGGTAGTCGAACCACAGGAGTAAGAGGATTACCACTTCGGTAGCCGTAACGAAGAGCATACGATCGAATATGGTGACCGACGATACCGCTTGAACTGAGCTTCTGTGTTGCTCCTCCCACTGGTTCCATTTTTTCTCCTCATGGGGCCACTGTGGGGACTGATGTCGTCGCTGTTCTGTGTGCACGTGCCACGCCGATTCTGTTCGCGGCTGTGGTTCTGCGGCTCGGTAGCGTTGGGCTTCCTGCACGCGTTGTTGAAGGGCCGTTGGGGGTGCGCACTGGTGCTGTTCCCAATAGTCTTCTAAGATCTCTTTGGCGTGGTTGATCTGTTGAAACTGGTAGGTTGCGTACTCACGTTGTGCAGCAGGAACAGTGTCCGGGTGAGAGCGCCGCGCGAGTTCACGATAGCGATGCTTAATTTCCGTTAAGGAAACCCCCGGCTGAAGCTGCAGCATCCGGTAGCACTGATCGTAACTAAGCTCGCGGTTCATCACCTGGTGATTATAGCAAGAAAAAGGGCACGATAACTCGTGCCCTTATCGTCTGCTGTCGTTATGTCACGCCGGGCGTTCCTTACCCGAGCAACACTTCCTTCGCATGAATAGTATCGAGGTATTCGCGTACGGCTTGAATCTTGCCGTTCTGTACCTCGATAAGAAAGTGATACTGGTTGTTATACACCTTGCCGTTTGCATGCTCGCCGTAGGATTCAGCTTCGACGGCGACGCGATTCCCTTCGGCTGTTAGTGCCTTTGGGGTCACTCGCATACCTTTGGGCATGGCCGAGCCGATACCTTTGAGCAATTCGGCGAATTGCGCCTTGGTTTTTGTTCCCGCTAGCGCGAAGTTCTCTGGCTTGCCCATCACGGTCCAGGTCGCGGAATCAGACATCGCAGCCAGCATGGCGTCCGCTTTGCCTGTGGAAAGGTTCTCGAAAAAGCCGAGAACAATCTTCTTATTGTCTTCTGCACTCATGAGGCACCTCCTACTATAAGTTGGTTTCCTTCCTTTATAGTGCACTTTTGTGGGGATTGGCAAGGCGCGAACGGGAGATTCTCTTGACAGAGGAATGGCCTTATACGAGACTGAAAAGTCTAGAAATCGGACTCACGTATATCAGCAAAAAAAGTAAGGAGGACTCGCTGTGGAGTTTCGGACGATGCCTAAAACGACCCGCACCTCATACGAGGGCGTGATCGATGCTGACGGCCATATCAACGAACCGCACGATCTGTGGGAGAGGTATTTAGAACCGCAGTACCGTGATCGTGCCGTCGCTATTCATGTTGATGCTAACGGACGTGAACGCTTGCATGTCGGCGGTAGGCCGTCGCGTTTCTTTACCGCTGATATTCTCGCGCGTGGACGGAGCATGGGACTGACGTTTGAAGAGCGCGAGGTCCGCTCAAACATCCCATACAGGGATAGTATTCCCTTCGGCGGCAATGATCCTAAAGAGCGGGTGCAGCTCCTCGATTGCGAAGGCTTGGCCAAGGCCTTTCTCTACCCTACGCTTTCTCTCGAGTGGGAAGCGGAAATCACGGAGTTTGAGTTAGCGACTGCGTATTGCCGTGCGTACAATCGCTGGATCGTCGATTTCTGTTCGGACTCGCATGGTCGGTTGGTGCCAATCGCGCATATTGCCCTGACCGATGGCCAACACGATGCGCAGGAGCTTGAACGTGCGGTAAAAGCCGGATGTAAAGGAGTATTCATTGCTCCATACACCATTACTGACAAAGCCCATGGGCATGCGGATTACGATCGCTTTTGGGCAACGGCACAGGACCTCAATGTTCCTGTCGCTATTCATCCAGTAGCAGAGCCCCCCAAGCATCGCGTCTATCAACGTTTCCGAGAAATGTATAAGTGGGGTGAATGGTGGGTCGATGTCCTTGGTGGACAGGGGCCGCAACAAGCATTTCTGGCACTTTTTCAGTATGGCCTCTTTGATCGGTTCCCCAAGGTGAAAGTTGTCATGCTCGAATCGGGTGCCGGCTGGATTGGGCACATGCTCGATCGCATGGATGCTGCCTATGAGACCTGTTTGGGTCGCTCAGTGCCACTCAAGGAAAAGCCGAGCTTCTATTTTCAACGCCAGTGCTGGATTTCGGCTGACCCGGATGAACGCGCGCTCGCCCATCTGATTGATTTCTTGGGAGCTGATAAGTTCTTCTGGGCGACCGACTACCCGCATGACGATCACACTCAAGGTTACATAAAGGTGTTAGATACCTTGGTTGCTCCACTTTCAGAGCGGGCGCGACGAGGAATCTTGGGGGAAAACGTGGCGCAGGTCTATGGCGTGCCGCTGAATTAAGGAGAGACTGGCGATGAGCACAGATGCAATGAAACGTAATCTCGAATATCGTATTCCATATCACAACGTGATTGATGCCGATGGTCATATTTTAGAGCCGCCAGATATTTGGGAAAAATATATTGACCCGCAGTATCGCGACAAGGCGATTCGCGTTCGCGTGAACAGTGAAGGGAAAGAATATCTCGAAATCGAAGGCCATCCGTCGAAGTTCTTCAACCTGAAAACGTTCACCCTGTTGGGCAGCATGGGAGAAACCGCTGACCAGATGGCGGCCAAGCTGCAGGAAGCGAAGTACATTGAGGCGGCTCCCTTTGGTTCGATGTACCCAAAAGAGCGGGTGGAATTGCTGGACCGTGAAGGTCTGCGGGCCTCGATTCTCTACCCCAGCATTGGTTTGACCTGGGAGTGTGAGACCGAAGACCTGGGAGTCTCGCTGGCCTATGCGAAGGCGTACAATCGCTGGATTGTCGACTTTTGCTCTGACTACAAAGGTCGTTTAATTCCAGTTGCCCACATCTCGCTTGCCGATGGTAACGAAGCAGCAAAGGAATTAGAACGCGCAGTGAAAGCCGGATGCAAAGGCGCGTTTGTCGCGCCTTTTACCGTTACGATGAAAGCTCACGCCCACCCTGATCACGATCCGTTCTGGGCTAAGGCTCAGGAACTCGGAGTGCCGGTTGGCATTCATCCGATGGCTGAGCACCCGAGTAAGCGTGTGTATCAGCGCTTCAAGGAGATGAAGTGGGCCGATTGGTATCACAATGTGTTGGGAGCGCAAGGGCCACAGCAAGCGTTTTTTGCGCTGTTTCAGTATGGGTTGTTTGATAAATTCCCTGACGTAAAAGTCGTTCTCCTCGAATCTGGTGCCGGCTGGATCGGTGCGGCACTGGATCGCATGGATACGACGTACGAGACGGCACTAGGCAAGAGTGTGCTGCTCAAAGAGATTCCGAGTTTCTACTTCAAACGACAATGTTGGATTTCCGGTGACCCCGACGAGAAAGCGCTGGCGCATATCGTCGAACATGTGGGGAATGATAAGTTCTTCTGGGCGACGGACTTTCCCCATTTTGATCATCCCGGAAATTATCTTGAAGCGCTCAACAACCTCGTTTCCCCGTTGTCGGAAACGGCACGGCGGAATCTCTTAGGCGATAGTGTTGCCAAGGTGTATGGGCTGAACTAATTGCCGATTGCCGATTGTAGATTAGCGAGTATGGGTTGGCGATTGCTTTCTTATTATTCCGCAATCCGCATTCATCAATCCACAATTGGTAATCCGCATTCCGCAATAAAAAGGGGGACTCATGCTCGAAACTCTCGCCTACGGTTACGGTCTGCTTGAAGGTCCGCGCGTCGATAGCAACGACAATCTCTATTTTAGCGACGTCCCGAACGGTGGTGTGTATCGTCGATCACCAAGCGGCGAGGTGACTACTGTGGTCCCGCGTCGGCGTGGGGTCGGAGGCATCGCACTGCATGCCGACGGTGGCGTCGTTGTCTCGGGCAAGAACATTTGTCATGTCAAAGATGGGCAGACGCGTATTCTGTTTCAGCGCGAAGATATTCCGGGCTTTAATGACATCTTCACTGATAGTGTTGGACGTGTCTATGCCGGTTCGTTACGGTCTGATCCCTTCAAAGAGGGAGCTCGCACTCCTGGTGAGTTATGGCGGATCGAGGGAGAAGGAAAAGTCACTGAGATGTACGGTAATGTCGGTCTGACGAACGGGATTGGCTTTGCTCCTGATGGGAAGACGATCTATCATGCCGACAGCTCTGGCCCGCATCTTATTGTTCATGATGTTGCTGCAGATGGGACGATGACGAACCGTCGAGCGATCGCGCAGATGACCGGCGGAACGATTCCCGATGGTCTGTGTGTTGATGAGGCCGGATGCATTTGGGTTGCTGTTTACGGTGGCCGGTGCGTGACCCGCTACACCCCGGAAGGGAAAGTGGATCGCAAGATCGACGTACCGGCGAAAGCAGTGACGAGCCTGTGTTTTGGTGGGAAAGACCGCCGAGATTTATACATCGTCACAGGTGACAACACCGAAGTCGCTGACCGCAAGGGCACGATCTTTCGTACGCAAGTTGAGACGCCTGGACTCCAAGTTTTTCCTGCTCGAGTGTAAGCGTACCTGGGTTAGGGACACTATTCTCGCTCATCAACGTGCCCAGGAAGCCATAACTCTGTGCTAGGGGCAGGGACTTCCTTCAAGCGCGCTTTTCTCGTTCTTCGCAATACGACGCCCCATCACTGGGGCTTTGAGCCGGATTTCATCCGGCGTTGTCTTGTAACACGGGCATTTATGCCCGTGGGTAAAAGCTTGCAGCTCCTCGCAATGACGTACCCCCGGAAGTTTGCCCACACGCTCTTAGAGAACGCTCCTCCGTCTTGACAGCAAATCTCAGAAATTTCTCAGAAATCTCTCAGGACTTTTTGAGTCTAGGTGTAGTATATTCTCGGTAAAATGGTCTAGGAGACGATAGCGGTCGCGCGTCTGGGCACATAGTGACTCAGGCATGAACTCCTAGAGCTGAGGAAGGGGGAAATCGTCATGGAATTTTTGGAAGCCTATAACGCCCTGTATTCGGGCGACATGCGCAAGGAGTTGCTAACTGAGTGGGTCTTTCACCGACGACAGGAGCTTTTTGTCGAATTACGCGAACGTGCGCCGCTGTTGGTAACCCCGGATTTCGTTTTCGCTTCTCGTCATGAAGATATAAAAGCGATTTTTGAGGACTTTACCCATTTTAATGTCAAAGCGTACCTTGGGAGTTTCGATTTTGTCCTCGGAAAAGACAAAGAAGATGGACATGATGCGGACCGGACCTTTCTCGAAGGACTGGTGCCGCAGGCGGAACTGGAACGGGTCTATCAGGTTGCTGCTGGCGCGGTCAAAAAGATTTTCGACCTCATGTTGATGCGTCACGACGAGGGAGCGAATCTCCCTGGTGGCCGCGCGTTTCGTGAGCCTGCCGGAAGGATCGACGTGCCACTCGGGTTCGCTCGGCGGGTTTCAACCGCAGTTGCGCAATATTACTTTGGTCTGACGGACCCCAGTCCAGCCGACTTTGGTGTTCCTCCGCTCCCGCCTCCGTTGCGCCCGAGCCCGGTGCCGCTACCAGATCCACGCCCGTTTCTTGATCCGAATTTTCCTTGTGTCGCGAACTGGATTTCCACGCTAAACGGAGCTTTTATTTTTGGTGCGTTTGGTCGCCACTTTACCTATGACCAAACTGTGATGCAGCAACTCCTGGCTCGAGTACCACAAGTCAAAAAAGATGTCGCAACCCACATCGCGAATCTTATCGTACAAGCCCAACGCACTCCTTCGTCCGGTCAGCCAACCATTCTCCAACGTATGGTAGCAGCAGAACCAATAGACCCAGCCGGAGACAAAGCCGAGCAAATGAGAAAGCTCGTAGAAAAAGTTACCCGTAATCTGGCTGGGATGGTCAACGGCATGGTCGATAACGTAACGTCTGCGGTGTGTAATGCTGTGGATTTCTTCCTGTCGCACCCCAGTGCGCAGGAAATAGCCACTGCGATTGCACAGACAGTGATTCCCCCCGGTCAGCCGGGAGCAGATGCAGTAGACAACCAGGCGCGACGCCGTCACCTGTGGGGGTGCATTCGCGAAGCGCTGCGCTTTAATGCCCCAGTTCCTTTTCTTCTTCGTATTGCACGTGAGGATCTTGTCCTTGCTCCCGGCACGACTCGAGAAACGCACGTGCCGAAAGGAAAGATCCTTTTTCTTGGCGTGTGTTCGGCCATGATGGATGAGCGCAAGTGGGAGCAACCTTTCGAGTTTCGCCCAGACCGCAATTTTGCAGATGCGGATGATCTCATCTTTGGTACGGGGTGGCACGACTGCTTTGGCAAGTATATCGCGCAAGCGCAGATCGTAGAGATGATGCGAAGTCTCCTTACGCTACAGGGCTTGCGTCGTGCGCCTGGTCCCATGGGGAAACTGGAGTATGGCACCTTCTTCCCGAGACAGCTTGCTGTGGATTTCGGTCCCAAACCTATACAAACTGCGCTGACGGCAGTCATGGAAATAAAACAGCCACAGGCGCTGCATGCCCGAGCCCTCAAACTCATCCTCTCGCAAGCGTATCAGCAAGTCGTCGATGTGCTGGACCAGGTTGGCACCGTTCACTTCGCACGATTTGTGTTCTTGGAGAACGATACGAAGCTCGCCTTGATTACTACCTACGATGGCGCGTTCGACAACTATATTAAGAATTACATAGAGGTCGCAGGCGACCTGTTCGAC